>JAMOPZ010000445.1 GCA_027064245.1 Campylobacterales bacterium | reverse complement strand
ACCAGCTCTATCATCCATAGATTGAACTTGTCCTCTTCTTTTGTTACAATCCCCAATAACATCCCCCATATAATCCTCTGGAGTTTCAATCTCCACTCTCATCATAGGTTCAAGTATTACAGCTTGTGCAGCACTTTGTCTACATCCTGCTTTAAATCCCATAGAAGCTGCAAGTTTAAATGCCATCTCAGATGAATCAACATCATGATATGAACCATCATAAACAGTAACTCTAATATCAACCATAGGATAACCAGCCAAGATACCACCTTGCATAGCTTCAAAACAACCTTTTTCAACTGCAGGAATATACTCTTTTGGAATAACCCCACCTTTGATTTCGTTTTTAAACTCAAATCCAGCTTCGTTTGTTTCCTCTGCAGTCATAGGCTCAATTTTAAGGTAAACATGACCATATTGACCTTTACCACCAGATTGTTTAGCATATTTGTACTCTTGTTGTACAGAATTTTTAATAGTTTCTCTATATGCAACTTGAGGAGCTCCAACTTCAGCTTCAACATTAAACTCTCTTCTCATTCTATCTACTAGAATTTCAAGGTGAAGTTCACCCATACCAGAGATGATAGTTTGACCAGATTCTTCATCTGTTTCTACTCTAAAAGATGGATCTTCTTGCGCTAGTTTACCTAGAGCTATACCCATTTTTTCTTGATCAGCTTTTGTTTTTGGCTCAACTGCTACAGAGATAACTGGATCCGGAAAGTCCATTCTTTCTAAAATAACTGGATCTTTATCACTAGCTAGTGTATCCCCTGTAATTGTACTTTTAAGACCAACAACTGCTCCAATTTCACCAGCATAAAGTTGAGATACCTCTTCTCTATTATTTGAGTGCATTTTAAGAAGTCTTCCGATTCTCTCTTTTTTCATTTTTGTAGAGTTCATTACATATGTTCCAGATTCTAAAACACCTCTATAAATTCTTACAAAAGTAAGTTGCCCTACAAATGGATCAGTCATAATTTTAAATGCAAGTCCAGCTACTTCACCATCATCAGATGAAGGTACTATTACATCTTCACCATCTTGTGTTTCACCTTTGATATCTTCAACTTCAATAGGAGATGGAAGATAAAGTGCAACTGCATCAAGTAAAGTTTGAACACCTTTATTTTTAAATGCTGTTCCACAAGTCATAGGTGTAATATCCATAGCTAAACAACCTTTTTTAAGACCAGATATAATCTCATCTTCACTTAGTTCTTCACCTTCTAGATATTTTTCCATAAGCGCATCATCAGCAGTTGCTGCTGCATCGATCATTTTTTCTCTATATTCTTCAGCAAGATCAACTAAATTTTCAGGAATATCTTCTACATGATAACTAGATCCCATAGCAGCATCATCATCCCAAACAATAGCTTTCATTTTAACTAAATCAACAACCCCTTGAAAATTTTCTTCTGCTCCAATAGGTATTTGAATAGGCACTGGATTTGCTTTTAATCTTTCTGATACTTGTTTTTCAACATTAAAAAAATCTGCTCCTGTTCTATCCATCTTATTTACAAAGATCATTCTTGGTACTCTATATTTATTTGCTTGTCTCCAAACAGTTTCAGATTGTGGTTGAACCCCACCAACTGAACAAAATACAGCTACAGCACCATCAAGAACTCTCATAGATCTTTCAACTTCAATAGTAAAGTCAACGTGACCCGGAGTGTCAATGATATTTATTTGTAAATCTTCATTTGTTTTAGGATGTGGCCAAAAACAAGTAGTTGCAGCAGAAGTAATAGTAATACCTCTTTCTTGCTCTTGTTCCATCCAATCCATGGTAGCAGCTCCATCATGAACCTCACCAATTTTGTGTGATACACCTGTGTAGAATAAAATTCTCTCAGTTGTAGTCGTCTTTCCTGCATCAATATGTGCAGCAATACCAATATTTCTAACCCTATTAAGCGGTGTTTTTCTTGCCATTTAATATTTTCCTTTACAAATTTTTCAAATTCTATTGTGCATTTTAACTAAAAGTACCTTTTAATTTTATAAAATTAGAATAAAAATGAAAAATATTTTTAAGTTTAGATAAAACAGTTAAAATTTATCATTTTATTTTTTTCTTAACCAATATCCAATACCTACTATTAGCAATATAATCAATCCAATAGCTATAACTTTAAACTCTTTTATATAATCATATATAATATTTCCTAAATAATAAGATGCAAACCCTACAACTAAACCCCATACAATAGAAGCTAAAATATTAAATAAAATAAATTTTTTATAATCATATTTAGTTATACCCATAGCAAGTGGTATTAAAGTTTTTACACCATATATATATTTTTGTAAAAATATAACAATACTACCATATTTTTTCATCATAAGATGTGACAATGCTATTTTTCTTCTATACTTTTGCATCATAGCTTTTGCTTGATCTTTATTATTTCTAGCAAGTGTAAAAAGAAATTGATCCCCTATAAAATTTGCAACTATTGCAACACTTATAGTTATAAAAATATTCAAATCTCCACTATAAGATAATATTCCAGCAGCAACTAAAGCTACCATACCTCCACCAAATGAGTACAAAGCTAATATAAAATAACCCCACTCTTGAATTAATTGTTCCATTTTATTCCTTATTTTTTTGTTACTAAAATACCACTTAAAACTATAAAACAAATACCTACTAGTATCATATAATTTGGAAAAATATCTCCAAAAAACATCCCTATAATAATAGAAAAAATAATATTTGTATAACTAATAGTTCCTACAATTCCTCCAGCTGCTAAAGAGTAAGCCTTAGTCATAAATAACTGAGAAAGTGTAGCAAAAATACCAAGACCTATTATATACAACCAAACTATCCCTTGTGGCATCACAAATGGAGCCAATACCCAATCTATTGAAGGTATGGTATAAAATGTAGCTATACTCATAAGTATAATAGGTCCTATGGTTCCTACTAGCATAAAAGATAAAACTATAGCTCTATTATCATAATATTTTCTTAATTCTCTAATAGAAGTATATGCAAGTCCTGCACCTATACCACTACAAATACCTAGATAATCTGTTTTATCTAATGATGTTATATCAAAACCTGTAATAAAAAGTACCCCTATAAAACCTATAAATACACCAACCCATGCAATATTTGATAATTTTTCTTTTAAAAGAAAATATGAAAACAATGCTGTAAATATAGGTGATATTTTATTAAAAGTCATAGCTTCAGCTAAAGGGATATGTGCAATATTATAAAAATACATTAATAATGCACTAAAACCTATAAAACCTCTTGCAAAAAGTAATATAGGTTTACCACCTATTTGTTTTAATGGATTTTTATAAATAGCAAATAGTATTATAATAACTCCAGATAGATTTCTAAAAAATACAATCTCTATCGAATTAATATAATTACTAAGTTCTTTTGCAAATCCACCTGTAAAAGCAAATAAAAATGATGATAAAAGCATATATTTTATAGCTTGATTTATATTGTTTTGTTCTTTGATATTATTCATAAATTGGATTTTAATATAATCTTCGTTAAAATAACGACTATATTTAAACAAATTTAATATATTAGGAATAGTAATGAATACAGAATTTGATAATATCTTTAATGATATTTTTTCAGATATTACAGCATATACAAAAAAATTAACACTGTTATATGTAGAAGATGATGCTATGGCTAGGGATTCTAGCTTGGTTTTATTTAAAGAATTTTTTGATAATATCATAATAGCCGTTGATGGTGAAGATGGAGTAGAAAAATATAATAACAACAATATAGATATAGTAATTTCAGATATCAATATGCCAAAAATGGATGGGCTATTAATGTTTGAAAAAATAAGACAAAAAGATACTCACACTCATCTTATATTGCTTACAGCTTATAATGATTTAGAACATTATGAAAGATCTATAAAATTAGATATAGAAGCATTATTATTAAAACCTATAAACTTAGCTCCACTTTTAAGTATATTGGATAAAATTGTATCAATTATAAAACTTCAAGAGGAAGCTTCTAAAAATCTACATCTTTTACAACAATATCAAAATGCTATGGATGAAAATTTAATAGTGTCTAAAACAGATATTTATGGTAACATAACTTATGTTAATAATAGGTTTATAAATACTTATGGCTACACTAAAGATGAACTTTTAGGAAACACTCACAGTATATTAAAATCAGACAAAAATCCACCTGAGGTTTTTAATGAAATATGGGATACAATAGCACAGAAAAAAAAGACATGGTGTGGGCTAATAGGAAATAAAACAAAAGATGGAAAAATAAGTTACTCAAAAACAACAATCAGTCCTATACTAGATACAAATAATAATCCTATAGAATATATAGCATTAAGACAAGATGTTACGGAACTTATATAGATGATAGAATATTATCAAGCTATTTTAGCTTTTCATGTGATTAGTGTATTATCTTGGATGTCTATGCTTTTTTATCTACCTAGACTTTATGTATATCATCAAGAGCATAATACAAAAGAAGATTTTGTAAAAGTAGTAAAGATACAAGAGTATAAACTATACAAATATATAGGTATGCCAGCTATGTGGACTACAATCTTAAGTGGTGGTTTTATGATATATTTAAATCCCACTTTATTGACTCAAAATTGGTTTTTAGCAAAACTTAGCTTACTTGTATGGCTTATATTATACTCTTTTAGTTTAGAATTTTTTAGAAAAAAATTAGAACAAAATATATGCAAAAGAGATGGTAAATTTTTTAGAGCATACAATGAAGTACCTACAATATTAGCTATACTTATTGTAACATTAGTAATAACAAAATCTATACCTATAATATTTTCTATCTCAATAACACTATTTTTTGCATTTATTATGTATAAAATAGCAAAATAATAAAGGTTTAGCATGCTAAATGTTTTAAAATATATGGTTATTGTTTTAGTTTTATTACAATTTATTCAAGTTGATATAACAAATCCAATCACCCCTAAAAATCAAGAGATAAAAGCACCAAAACCTATTATGAAGATGTTTAAAAGAGCTTGTTATGATTGTCATTCAAATGAGGTTAAAATACCTTGGTATGCAAATATTGCACCAATATCATTTTATATAAAAAGACATGTAGATCTAGGTCGTGCTTGGTTAAATTTTTCAATATGGGAAACATATGATAAAAAGAAAAAAGATAAAAAACTTCAAGAGATCTACAAAGCTATATACAAAGCTATGCCATTAGCAGATTATATCTCTATGCATAAAGAGGCTACATTATCAAAAGAACAAAGAGATCAAATAAGAAAATGGACAAACAAGGCGCCATTTTGACAAATAGTGTAAATCATCAGTTTTCTCGTTGGGCTAATGATTATGATAGATACAATATTATTCAACAAATTGTATCAAAAGCATTAATAAGAGAATTAAATTTTCAACCAAAACGGATATTAGAGTTAGGTTGTGGATCTGGACAAGTTTTTAAAAATATAAAATTTAATTTTGATTATTATAAAGCTATAGATTTCTCTTATGAGATGTGCAATATTCACCCTAAAAATAAAAATCTTGAAATATATTGTTTAGATTTTGATAGTGATGCATTTTATAATAATATTAAAAACGATCAAAAGTATGATATTGTTTTATCTTCATCAGCTCTTCAATGGTCAAAAGATCTTAAAAAAATTATTAAAATATTAAGTACAAAAACAGATTATATCTCTATGGTACTTTTTACATCTAATACATTTAAAACTATTTTTGAATTATCAAATTCAATCTCTCCTATACTAACAGTAAAAGAGATAAAAGATAGTTTTGATCAATATTTTGATATATCTTATGAGATAGTAAACTATAAAGTTCAATTTTCAAATAAAAAAGAGCTATTTAATTATATTAAAAAATCAGGCGTAAGTGGAGAAAATAAATTATCTTTTAAAAATGCAAAAAATTTATATAAAAACTATAAATTAGACTATCTTGAATTTGAAGTTATTTTTATAAAAGGTAATACTAAATTATAGTTTTATTTTAAAACTTTTTCTATGAATATTAGTTAACCCATATTTTCTAATAGCATCTTTATGTAATTTTGTCCCATAACCTTTATGCTTTTCAAAACCATATTGAGGGTAAAGAGATGCTATTTTACACATATACCTATCTCTACTTACTTTTGCTAGTATTGAAGCAGCACTTACTTGTGCTATAGTTTGATCTGCTTTTATTTTACACTCTAAATTTGATATACCAAAAGTGGTATTACCATCAAAAAGATATCTCTTTGCTTCAATAGTTTGCATAATCTCTTTTAAAGCATTTTGCAAACAAAGAGATAATCCATCTTTATCTATAGTAATATTACTTATAAATACTACTTTATAAATACTATTTTCTTTTAT
>JAMOPZ010000444.1 GCA_027064245.1 Campylobacterales bacterium | reverse complement strand
AAGAATCATATCAGCAAGCAACTCTTGAAAATGAATTAATATATTTTTATGATAAAGGGATAGTGTCAAATAGAATTATTTATGATGATAAAATTGATACTATATCACAAAGTTATTCTACAATGGAATTTAAGAATAATGGTTACAAGGTATCTTTAGATCATCTATATAGTAAAGATGTTCTTACATTAAAAATAAATGAAAGTTTAAAATATCTCTTGTCTATGAAGGTAAATTCTAATTATACAATATCTTATGAAGATGAGTATGATTTAAAAAATAATATTTCAAAGATACAAAAGTTAGATTTAAATATTGATAAAAAATGTTGGAGCATGGATCTAACATTATCAAATGCATTAGTAGCAAGTGATACAGTTACTAATACTAATTTAAAACAAACTATTTTATATATTGAAGTTAATTTAAAACAGTTATTAAATATGAAACAAGTTTATAAATTTAAACAAAAGGAAGAATAGTGAAGATTGAAAAATTTACTTTTAAGGATAGAGAAGAAGCTTGTTCTGATTTATGTAAAGTATTACCAATAGAAAAAATGCTTCAAGAAAATTGGGTAGTTTTAGCTGTATCTTTAGGTGGAGTATCAATTGCTAAACATATATCAAAAACTTTACAGTCTAGTTTTGATTATATATTTACACATAAAATATTTGCATCAAATAATGATGAGTGTGAGATAGCAATAGTAACTGAAACATCAGAAGTTGTTATCCATGAAGAGTTAATGAAATCATTTAAATTAAATTTAAAAGATATCTATTGTAATGCTGATGAGATCTATAATACAAAAATACAAGAGTATAAAAAGAAATATAGAGATAGTAGATCTTTAGTTTCATTAAAAGATGCAAATGTATTGATTGTGGATGAAGGCTTAAATACAGGTTTAACAATGATGGCTTGTATTAAGTCAGTTGTTACCCAAGGTGCTAAATCTATTTGTGTAGCAGTTCCTGTTTTACCCAAAGTGATAGTTAATGATATAGAAACTATAGCGGATGATTTGTATTATGTAAAAGCTATAGATCATTTTGTATCTATAGATTTTTATTATGAAAAATTAGAAGATATTAGTTTTGAAGATATAAAAGAGTATAATTAGATAAAGGAAAGAGATGTCAACAATATGTGAATTAGAATTAAATAACAAAGAGGAGATCTTTGAGTTTAATAAAGTAGCTAAGCAAAGTAATGGTTCTGTACTATTTAAAAGTGGAGATAGTGTAATAATGGCAACAGTAGTATGCGAGTATGATAATCCTGTTGAGGAGGATTTTATGCCACTTACTGTTCAATATATAGAGAAAACTTATGCAGCAGCAAAGTTTGCAGGTGGTTTTATAAAAAGAGAAGGTAAACCAAATGATTTTGAAACTTTAACTTCAAGAATTATAGATAGAAGTTTACGACCATTATTTCCAGATGGTTTTATATATCCTACAACAATTACAGTTATGGTTTTAAGTGTTCAAAATGATGCTGATCTACAAGTTATGGCTTTAAATGCAGCTTCAGCAGCATTATATACTTCAGATTTACCTATAAATAGATCAGTGTGTGCTACAAGAGTAGGGCGTATTGATGGGGAATTTATAGTTAATCCATCATTAGATCAATTAGAAAATTCAACAATAGATCTTTTTGTAGCAGGAACTTCAACAGATCTTCTTATGATAGAGATGAAATCAAATGCAACACAAGAGATGGTAGAAACTGATGTTGAAAGTTTTGTAAAAGTACATAATGTAAATGATCTTAATGAAGATGATCTTATGTCAGCTATTACATTAGCATCAGATGTTTTAAATGAAACAAATAAAATATATGAAGATAGTTTTGCTTTAGCAAAAGCACCTATACAAGATGTAGAACTTGTAAAACATACTATTAGTGATGAACTTATTAAATATGTTAAAGATAGATATACTTTAGATATAAAAGAGGCAATAAAATCTTTAGCAAAAAAAGAAAGAGCTGTAGAGTTAAAAGAGGTTGCAAAACTAATATCTAAAGATGAATATGCAATTTCAAATGATATATCTTATGAAGATATCTATAAAGCTGTTGAGATTATCAAAAAAGATATTGTGCGAGATATGATTATAAATGAGCAAGTACGAGCAGATGGTAGAGGTGTAAAAGAGGTTAGACCAATTACTATTGAAACAAATATTTTACCATCAGCTCATAGTAGTTGTTTGTTTACAAGAGGTGAGACACAAGCATTAGTTGTAGCAACACTTGGAAATAGTAAAGATGCTCAAATGTATGAAGTTCTAACAGGAACAGGGACAAAAACAGAAAAATTTATGGTACATTATAATTTTCCAGGTTTTAGTGTCGGTGAGGCAAAACCTATTTTTGGTGTAAGTCGAAGAGAATTAGGACATGGAAATTTAGCAAAAAGAGCTTTAGAATCATCTATAGATTTAGATTATAGTGATACAGTACGATTAGTTTCTGAAATTTTTGAGTCAAATGGAAGTAGCTCTATGGCAACAGTTTGTGGAGGTTCTATTGCACTTAAAGCTGCTGCTGTTCCTATTAGTTCACTTGTAGCTGGTATTGCTATGGGTGGGATTTTTAAAGATGATAAATATCAGATTTTAACAGATATTATGGGGTTAGAAGACCATGATGGAGATATGGATTTTAAAGTAGCAGGTACAACACAAGGTATAACAGCACTTCAAATGGATATAAAATTAGGTGGTATTGATTTAGCTATTTTAAAAGAGGCATTGTATCAAGCAAAAGAGGGAAGAGTGCATATTTTAAATCTTATGGAAGAAGCTAGTAAAACAATTGTACCATCTGCTGCATTACCATTAATAGAACAGTTTGAAATAGATCCTAGTAAAATATTAGCAGTTATTGGAAAAGCAGGAAGTGTTGTAAAAGAGATTATTGAAAAATTTGGTGTTTCTGTTGATCTTGATAAAGCAAGTGGAACTGTAAAATTAACAGGAGATAATAGACAAAACATAGATGATGCAGCAGCACATATAAAAAATATCTCTTCAAATGCAAAATCTTTTGTAAAAAAAGAGACTGTTGATTTTACAAAATTATATAATATTGATGATATTGTAGATGGTAAAGTTTTAAGAATTACTGATTTTGGTGCTTTTATTGAGTTAAAAAAAGGTGGAGAAGGTTTACTTCATATTTCAAAATTATCAAAACGAAGAGTAAATAAAGTAGAAGATATCTTAAGTTTAGATCAAAATATAGAAGTAAAAGTGTTAAAAGTTACAAAAGATAGAATAGAATTAGCCAATTCTAGTTTGTAGTAATTTTCTAATGGTATTTAATTTTTAATTAAACAAATTTTAGTTATAGTTATTTGGTATAGTTTATTATGTTGTAATTGAAGGGAAAATTATATGAAATTATTAATTGTAGATGATTCTACCATGTTGCGTGATATGTTGACATATGCCTTAAATGAAGGTGGGTATAATGATGTAACAGAAGCCGTAGATGGTGTAGATGGATTGGAAAAAGCAAAAAATAGTAATTTTGACTTGATTATTACTGATGTTAATATGCCAAATATGGATGGATTAACTTTAGTGAGTGAATTAAGAAAATTATCAGAGTATCAAAAAATACCTATTTTAGTTTTAACAACCGAAAGAGGTGATGAGATGAAGTCAAAAGGAAAAGTAGCAGGAGCTACAGGTTGGATAGTAAAACCATTTGTCCCTGATCAATTATTAAAAGCAGTAAACATAGTGCTTGATAGAAAATAAAATTATATAAAGAAAGGTAAAAGATGTCTGGATTTGATATATCAATGTATAGAGAGATGTTCCTAGAGGAAGCAGAAGAACTTTTTGAATCAGCGGATAATGTTCTGCTTGAGGCTGAAAATAATGGTTCATTAACTGATGAAGAGATGGGGCAATTGTTTAGAGATGTACATACTCTAAAAGGAAGTGGAGCATCTGTAGAGTTGGCATTTTTTGCAGAATTTACTCATGATGTAGAAAATATGATGGATAAACTTAGAAATCATGCAATTGAGTTTATTCCAGAGATGGCGGGAACTTTAATAGATGGTCTTGATGTTATGAAAGAGATTCTTCAAATGGAATGCGATGGTGAGATGGATCGTGAAAAATTTGATGAGATGACAACAGATCTTTTAAAACAAATTAGAGCATATATTAATGGTGGTGGTTCAGTAGAAGCTGCTTCGCCTCAGTCTTCGTCTGCTCCTGCAAAAGAGGAATCAGCACCAGCACCAGCACCTTCTGAGTCTTCAGAAGAAAAATCAATTAATGGTGCATGGGGATTTTTTGCAGAGGATGAAGAAGCATTAGATACAGATGGTATGAGTGATGCAAATTTTGGATTTTTTGATGATATGGAAGCTATATCACCAGATAGTCAAATAGAAACAGAACAAGAGGTTGCAAAACCAGCTGTAGGAAAAGAAGAGGTTGCAAAAGTTGAAGCTCCTACTCCTCCTGCGGCAGCACCTGCAAAAAAAGCAGCACCTGCAAAAAAATCTGCTAAAGAATCAGGTGGATCAAAAAAATCTGCTACTAGTACAATACGGGTAAATCTTGATAAAATTGATCTTCTTATGAATAATGTTGGAGATCTTGTTATTACCAATGCTATGTTAACTCAGTTTAGTACAACTATTGAGAATACAAAAGTAAGAAGTTCTGTTCTTGAAAGACTTGAACTTCTTGAACGACACATAAGAGAGATGCAAGATTCTATTATGAGTATTAGAATGGTACCAATGGAATCTATCTATTCAAAATTTCCAAAAGTTGTAAGAGATATATCAAAAAAACTTAGTAAAAAAGTAAATTTTGAACATAAGGGTGATTCTGTTGAGATTGATAAAGCTATGATTGAAGGACTTACAGATCCATTAATGCATATTATTAGAAATTCACTAGATCATGGATTAGAAACTCCAGATGAAAGAGTAGCAGCTGGTAAAGATGAAGCAGGAACAATTCTTATTGCAGCAGAGCAAGCAAATGGTCAAATGATTATTACTATTAAAGATGATGGTAGAGGGATTAACTATGAAAAAGTTGCTCAAAAAGCTTTAGAAAATGGTCAAATAGATGAAAACCAATTGTCACAAATGGATAAAAATGATAAAGCAATGTTGATTTTTGGAGCTGGAGTAAGTACTGCAGATGAGATTACTGATATTTCTGGTCGTGGTGTTGGTATGGATGTTGTAAAAACAAATATAACAAAACTAGGTGGTATTATAAAGCTTGATACAGAGATTGGTGTAGGGACTGTTATTACTATTATGCTACCACTTACACTAGCTATTCTTGATGGACTTGATATTGCAGTTGGTGATGTGAAATATATTTTACCATTAAGTGCAATTGTTGAATCACTTCAGCCAACATCAGAGATGATTAAAAAAATTGGTGATGGTACACAAGATCTTTTAATGTTAAGGGAAGAATTTATACCTGTAGTAAGACTTCATCAGTTATTTGATATAGAACCAAAACATAAAAGACTTGAAGAGGGTATGTTAATTGTTGTAAAATCTGGTAATTTTAAAATTGCTATGTTTATAGATGAATTTTTACATCAACATCAGGTTGTTGTAAAACCTCTTGATAAAAACTTTAGAAGCGTAGAGGGTGTTGGTGCTGCTACTGTAAGAGGAGATGGAAGTATTGGACTTATCTTAGATATAATGGGTATTATTGATGCTCAAAAGAAAGTAGAGCAAGATCATTTAAATTTAAAAGATATATTAGCAGCATCTTAATTATTTATGAGTGAAAATCAACTACATAGTCGTGTAAAATCAATTCTTTATTCTTTGACAGGTATTACCCTGACACAGAATAAAGATATTATGATATCAAATCGTCTTGATAAACTAAAAAGACATACTAATTTTTCTGGTACAGATTTAAATGCATTGTTAGATCAAATAGAACAAGGTAAGTTTACAACAGAATTTATAAATACTTTTACGACAAATAAAACACATTTTTTTAGAGAAGAGTTTCATTTTACAGATTTAAGGGATAGAGTTTTACCATCTTTTGCACAATCAAATCAAGAGATACAAATATATTGTTCGGCAGCTTCAACGGGTGAAGAACCATACTCTATTGCTATGACTGTAAAAGAGGTTAATTCGAGTATGAAAGCACATATTATAGCAACTGATATAGATACTGAAGTTTTACAACATGCTGCAAATGGTATATATAGGTTTCAAAAAAGTTCAAAAGAGTTTCCATCTTGGATAAAACCGCAAAAATATTTTAAAAGACGGATTGAAAAAAGTATAATAGGTGATGAGATTCTTATAAAAGCAAATAAAGATCTAAAAGATCTTATAACTTTTGCTCAGATGAACTTAAATGATGAAGTGTATCCTTTTGAAGATCATCAGTTT
>JAMOPZ010000443.1 GCA_027064245.1 Campylobacterales bacterium | reverse complement strand
GATATAAAACACATTATAAAAAAACTTCATATATCTTCTATACTATTTTGTGAAACCAATATTGAACTATTTAGATTAAGTTTATTTATAGTACCCTACTTTAAGATATCTAAAAAGCATAAATTATATTTTGCAATAGGTGACAAGAGTTTAGACTCTTTTGAAAAATTTTATTATAACAACTATCAACAAAACCATTTTTTAAAATATCATATGGTATCAAATCAACATACTTTTAATGCTATATTAAAATATATATCATTAAATAATCCACTTATGTATACATTTTCAGAAATTTTAGGTGCATATAAACGAGGTTTCTCATATATAAAACAACAATATAATATATTAAAAATATCTCCTTATCTAAAAAATAAACAAGTTCTTTTTTTAGGTGCTGGACCTTCTGTAGAGATAGAGATAGATTTTATTAAACAAAATAAAAATAAACTTTATATCATAGCAACAGGAGGAGTATTAATTTTATTGCAAAAATATAATATAAAGCCAGATCTAATTATCTCTGTAGATGGTTCTACTAAAATAGAAACACAATTTAAAGATATAAAAAAAAGTTTTTTAAAAAACATACCATTTATCTGCTCTTTTTCTACACATAAAAATACATTAAAATATATAGATAAAAAAAATACATATTTTATACAAACAAGTACAATATTTTTTAAACATATAAAAAACTTTACTGGTCACTCTGTAGGTGATATTGGATTAGATATTATATTATCATTAAAACCTAAAACTATCTATTTACTTGGATTTGATCTTGCTATTGTTTCTAAAATTGCTCATATCTCTACCCATAAAGAGGATTTTTCCAAAGGTGCTTATAGATCAAAAATAGTTGTAGATGGAAATTTTAATAATAAAGTAGAAACACTAGATATCTTTTTACAAATGAAAATAAATTTTGAAAATATAATACAAAAATACAATAAAATAAACATTTACAATCTAAGCCATGGATTACATATAGATGGTACTATATCAAAAAGAGCAAAAGATATAACAATAATTACAAATAAACATACAAATATATTATTTAAAAAAGTAAAAAAAGTAAATTTCACTAAAAATAAAAAATTTATACAAAATATTTTAAAAAAATATGATTTTTTAATATCTCCATACAATATTTTATTAAAATCTCAAAAAAAATATAACACAATAAAACAAGTTCAAACCCACCATATAAAGAATTATTACAAGAAAATTGAGAAATTTAGATAAATTTTGAAATTTTTTGTAAAAACCCTTGACAAAAGAAAAAAAAATCTATATAATGTCATCACTTAAAAAGAAGAACATTAAAACTTCTTATTGGGGTATCGCCAAGCGGTAAGGCCTCGGCTTTTGGTGCCGATATTCGCAGGTTCGAATCCTGCTACCCCATCCAACTTATACAATCAAAAATTTATCATATTACATTTATTTTCAACAAAATAAAAAAGCTACAAACTAATTTTCAGGTTAAATAAGATATAATTACTCTTATTTTTAACTTAAGGATATAAATTGAAATTTATAAAAATATTTAGTTATATAGTTATATTTATATGTAGTCTATATTCAAAAGAAACTTTAACATCTGGAGAGCAAGTCTTTCGTGCATATTGTTGGGGATGTCATCACCAAAGTGCAACTGCATTTGGACCTAGCTTTAAAAAGATTGCAAACAGTAGAACAAAAGATCAAATGATCACACATATTATGGCTCCAACATCAAACTATAAAGAGTTAGGATATAAAAGAACTGTAATGCCAAGTTTTAGTAACACACTATCAGAAAAAGAGATAGATCTTATAATAGATTTTATCAATTCATGTAAGGATGCAAAATAATGTTTAGATTATCAAATTTAATTAAATCAACTTTAGAAAATAAAAAAGAAAGAGCTTTAAATGGCTCAATAATGATATGGAATTTTACAAATAGATGTAATCTTTTTTGTCATCACTGTTACTCTAAAGCAGATCCAAATAATAAAGATACTTTAACTTTTGATCAAATTAAAAATACTATACCATCTATGATAAAAGGTGGAGTAAAATTTGTAATATTCAGTGGTGGTGAACCACTTATTAGAAAAGATATCTTTGATATTGCTGCTGTTATGAAAGAAGCAGGTATTATGACATATCTTTCAACAAATGGTATGTATATCAATGAAAAAAATGCAAAAAAAATAGTAGATACTTTTAACTATATAGGTATTAGTATAGATGGTACAAAAGAGATCCACAACTATTTTAGAGGTGATCCAAAATCTTACGATAAAGCAGTAGAGGGTATAAAACATATTCAAAATGCAGGTGGAAATGCGGGTATTAGATTTACTTTAACAAAAGAGACACAAAATAGTTTTTATGATATGTTTGATTTAGTTGAAGAATTAGGTGCGAATAAACTATATATTTCACATCTAGTTTATAGTGGAAGGGGTCTTGATAATCTTAAAATTGATATAAATAAAGATGAAAGAAGAAAATATGTTCAATTTATTATAGATAAAGCTTTTGAGTACTATAAATCTGGAAAAGATATAGATTTAGTTACAGGAAATATGGAGATGGATGCTGTATTATTACTGCAAAAATTTGAAAAAGAGTATCCCGAATTTACAGATAGTTTAACTGCCAAATTAAAACAATGGGGTGGAAATAGTGCTGGAGATAGATTGGGTAATATGGATTGGTTAGGAAATGTAAAACCAGATCCATTTTTTCCACAATATATAGGAAATTATCTTGAAACATCTTTTGAAGATGTTTGGGCAGGAAAATCTAGTGATATAGTAGAAAAATTAAGAAAAAGTCCACGCCAAATAAGTGGTAGATGTAGTAATTGTAAATATATAGACATCTGCAACGGTGGAAGCAGAAGTAGAGCGTGGGCTATACACGGTGATTTATGGGCTGAAGATCCTAGCTGTTATTTAACTGATAATGAGATAGAATAATAAACTTAATTTAATAAAATTTATACCCCTTAGGGTATAATGTCCTCCTTTGTCAATACCACTTAAATAAATACAGTAATTCTAACTCTAAAATAATTCTCTAATTTTATCTTTATAATCATAGTAAATTAAATTTATAAAAAGCTATAATTATTAGTAGATTATACCCTAATTCTTAAAATCAAATAATCCATTTTCTCCAGATATTTTATCTAAATCTTGAGCTGTAATTTTACTGTTTTGTATATGTAATGTTTGAGTAGGATAAGCTATATGTATGTCATCAGCTGTTTTAAAAGCATCTAATATCTCCATACCCATAGTACTTCGCAAACCCAATGTTGCATGTGAATTTGTATGAAACCAAGTTGAGATTGTGATACCATAGCTTTCTGCAAATGCAAATACTCTTGGATCTGGATTTGAGTTTCTTAAAACATATTTTTTTCTTAATTTTTGTAATCTTTTTCTTGCAAGATCTGTATATGGTTTTGCTTGTTTATTAGCTACTTCTTTTGCTAAAGCAACTGCTTTTTTATGATTTGAATCAAAAGTAATATTGATATCTACTACATCCCATACTGTTCTTAGACCATCAAATGTATAATTTGAGATCATATCTGTAAATACATAGTTATTTGGTATAAAAAATACCCGTCCAGTTCTTCTATTTGTTGTATAAGATGTAAGAGTAGTATCTTCTCTAATTGCAATTTTAAGTAGTGTAATATCCAATACATCTCCTACTACTTCTATACCATTTCTTGTAACTTTTACTCTATCTCCTGGATTGATATATCCTCCTGTCATAATAGACATCCAACCAAATATAGACATAAACCAATCTTTAAGGGCTATGGCAATACCAGCAGATGCAAATCCTAAAATAGTAACAAGATAAGATACATTTTGAATATATGAAAAGAGTAATATAAAAACAACAATAATTATAAATAAAAAGTTAATTATTTTATTTGTTTTATAGTGTCTATCATCATCATTTATATATTTTTTTAATCCTAATTTTACACCAAAAAGTATAATAGCTAATACAAAAATAATAATAGCTATTTTTGCAGTTCTTTGTATCTCTGCTGATATACTGTCGTTTAACTCTTGAATAATTTGATTTATCTTTTTTTCATAAACACTATTAGTTGTAGATACAATCTCCACAACCATAGAAAAATCTTTTAATTCTTTTTTAAGATTTTCTAATTTTGACTTTATCTTTTTATCTTTTGTCAGTTTATATAGTTCTTTTAAAAGATCATGTTTTAAATTAATTTTATCTAAAAGTGTATTTAACTCTAATTTTATATTTTGATAATTTTGAAGATTTAATTTTAACTGTCTTATATAAGATAATGCTTCTATTATAACAATAGGATTTGTTATTTTTGGTACCTTTGATATTGGTGTTGGTTTTATAAGCTTTCCAACAGGAGAGTCTTTGTATTCACTTATAAGTTCAAGTTCGTTCTCTTTTATTTTTATTTTGTTATATAATTGATATGATAACTCTTTATATTTACTACCTTTCCATCTGCTATATTTTTTTGCATTTTTTTGTATTTTTTCTAACTCTTTCTCTATTGAACGATATGTTAAGTAGTTGTTATATCTTGTTATCCAGATATTATTTTTTAGCTCAATTTCAATATGTTCTAACTGTAAAAGAATCTCATTTGCAGTACTTTTATCATCTTGTATCTGTTTAGCTTTTTGGATAACTTGTACAGATGATTTTATAGTTTGTTTTGTATCTTGTGCATTTAAAAATATAGCTATTAAAAAAATAAAAAATATTTTCATTAAAAATCCTTTAATACCTCTAATAACTGCTCTTTTGTAACTTCACTTGTAATTTTACAATTTCCAAGTCCAATAGCTAATATAAATTTTAATTTACTATCTAATGCTTTTTTATCAAGAAAAAAATGATTATAAAAATCTTCTATATCTTTTATAGTATAAGTTGTAGGTATATTATAAACCTCCAATAACTTTTTAACTCTATTTGATTGTTCTTTTGTCATTAGATCTAATTTTACACTTAAGTCATTTGCCATACATATACCTATACCTACAGCTTCTCCATGAAGATATTTTTTATATTTTGTTTCATTTTCAACCACATGACCAAATGTATGACCATAGTTTAAAGCTGCTCTTAAGCCTTTTTCTTTCTCATCTTGAGATACTACCCATGCTTTTGTTTTAACCGATTTTTCTATAGCTATTTGGATATTTTGTTTATTATTTAAAATATTTTCCTCAAGCCATATAAAAAAATCTTCATCAAAACATACAGCCATTTTGATAATCTCAGCAACTCCAGCACTAAACTCTCTTTTTGGTAAAGTTGATAAAAATAATGGATCTATATAAACAGCACTTGGTTGGTGAAAAGCACCTATTAGATTTTTACCATATTTATTATTTACTCCTGTTTTACCACCAACACTTGCATCTACTTGACTTAAAAGTGTTGTAGGAATCTGAATAAACTCTATACCTCTTTGGTATATAGAAGCTGCAAAGCCTGTCATATCACCTATTACACCACCACCAAAAGCTATAAGAAGAGATGATCTATTTAATTTGTGTTCAAAACAATGATCAAGAATCTGCATTATAGTGTCCATATTTTTATACTCTTCACCATCTGGTATAGTACAAATAGATATATTTTGTATATCTAAATGTGATAAAAGATATTCTAAATGAAGCTTTGAAATAGTAGGATTAGTTACAACAACAACTTTTTGTTCTTTATAAATTGTTGGTAAATTTTCTATAGTTATATCATAAGAAGTATTTGGCAGTGTTATATTTACAGTCATATTTTATCCAATATTTTTTTAATGGTATTTTAACAAAAAACTACTTAATTTATATTTTAATTTGGTATAATGTAAGTGATATAAATTATGGAGTATATATGAGAGTAAAAATATGTGGAATAACAAATAAGCAAGATGCACTAGATGCTATTGAAGCAGGAGCTAGTGCTTTGGGATTTGTATTTTATAAAAAAAGTGCAAGATATATTGAACCATCAAAGGCTAAAGAGATCATAAGTTATTTACCACCTTTTGTACAAATGGTAGGTCTTTTTGTAAATAATACAGCACAAGAGATAAATAATATAGCAAAAATATCTTCTATAGATATAGCACAGTTACATTATAACCCACAAGAGGATGATTTTTATGATAAATTAAATATAAAATATCTAAATGTAATAAGAGCAAAAAAGAAAAATGATATTCTGCAATATCAAGATAAGTATAGGATTGTAGATGCTTTTGTACCTCAATATGGAGGAGAGGGTAAGAGGATTGATCTATCTTGGTTTGATAATGTTGATTGTTCTAAGATTATTTTAGCAGGTGGAATAGATATAAACAATATATCTCAGCTTAAAGGGTATAATTTTTATAGCCTTGATCTAAGTAGTGGAGTTGAACAAAGTCGTGGTAT
>JAMOPZ010000442.1 GCA_027064245.1 Campylobacterales bacterium | reverse complement strand
ATGTTGGTAGGAAATTTTCTTTTTTTAAGTATTCTAGTACTTTTACTGTACCATCTATAGCATCTGCTTCCTCATCACTTGTAAGAAGAATTGATAATGTTCCATTAAAATTTTGTGTATGTTTCAATGCATATAAAAATGCAGCTACACCACTTTTCATATCTTGAGCACCTCTTGCTATAATTTTGCCATTATCTATTTTTGCAGCAAATGGATCTACACTCCACCCATCTCCTGGGGGTACTACATCTATATGTCCTGCAAAACATAAATGCTCATTAACAGATGAAAATCTTTTATAGATAAAAAGGTTTTTAACCTCACCAAAGTTTAATTCTTTGTATTTCCAAGTATCTCCTAGATACTCTTTTATAAAAGTATAAATACCCTCTTCATTTGGAGTGATTGTTTTATATTGTAAAAGTTTTTGAAAAAGTTCTATTAAAGTCATATTGAAATCCTAATTTTATTTTTTTAGTCTTAATAATTTGCTATTGCTCTAGATAAAGATTAACACTAATATATCCATTTTGATATTATCTCTAAATCTTTTGGAGATATATTTTTAAATGGTGGCATAGAAGCACCATGAGATGATTTCCATATACCTTTACTACCATTTTTTATACTATTTTTTATATGTTTAATATTATTTTTATATTTTTCACCAATCTCATTAAATGATGGTCCAACTAATCTTTTATCTTTTCTATGACACGAAATACATTTGTATTTTATACTTAACTGTTCTCCTAGTGGTAAAGAGTGTAATTTTTGTAAAGCTTTTTGTTTTTGTGCCAAATTTTGTGGTGTAAATGTAGTAAAAACATAATGCGCTATAGCTTCTACCTCATCTTTAGTTACTTTACCTTTTTGTGATGGCATAAGACCATATTTTTTTAACATATCTTTTGTACAATATGCTTTATCTAAACTAGGATTTAATACATACTCTTTTACAAAAGATATTTGATTTTGTAATTTTTCAGCATCTGTATTTGCTTTAAACCAATCTTGAAAATGAAAAGATATACTCATCATAGGTGGAGCCATCTCATTATCAAAATTTTTTGGTGGAAAATTTATATTATGACAACTATTACATTTTTGTTTTAATAATAATTTACCATCTAAATTTTTATTAATTTTAACAGAAGTAGTATTGTTGCATCCTGTTATAGATAAAACAATACCAAAAGATATAAGTAGAGTAGTTGGTTTCATAAAAAATCCTTATTATAATTATAAAACATCATTATAATATTTTATCTCTTAATCTATCTTTATATAAATATTATAGCCCAGGTGCCTTCCACATAGATGTTGTTAAATTTTTATCTACAAGTTCAAGTTGAGATTTATATATTTTTTCCCATTTTACTGTAAGTTTTTGATATAAAATATGATTATCCATATTTGGTATATAAGTTTTCTCCCATTTTACTAACTCTTTAGCACCCTCTTCTAAACTATTGTAGATACCTGCTGCTACACCTGCTGCTATTGCACACCCTAAAGAGGTAGCTTCTTTTACCACTGGTACTTTTATATTCATACCTGTAACATCTGCTAATATTTGACACCATAACTCACCTTTACTTGCACCACTTGCAAATATTATTGTATCAAACTTCATATTTGTAAACTTTTGTACTTTTTGTAGATTTATATAGCTTACTATTGCTGCATTTTCCTCTAAACTTCTAAAAATACTAGCTTTATTACAAATATTTGGATCAATATTTAGATTTATAAAGCTTGGAGCTGCATGGTACCATTTGGCATAGTTCATACTATGGCTAAAAATAGGCATAATATCATAAGATCCAACAGGTACTTTAGATGCTTTATTTTCAAGTATATTATATACATCACACCCCTGCTCTTTTGCCTCTATTTTTTCCATATCACAAAAAGCATCTACAAACCATCTCATAACAAGACCAGAAAAAAATGTAATCCCCTCTGCTTGAGATAGATCTTTTAATACATGAGAATTTACCCTTATATCCATATCTAAAGGTGGATTAGTATCCAAAGGTATATTTACAATTTGTTGCCAAAAACTCCCACCTAATATAGCTACTTGACCACTTGAGATCACACCTAAACCCAATGAGCCTATTTGTACATCTCCACCACCACTTACTATTTTTACTAGATAGCTTAGATTTAGTTTTTGTGCTATATTTTTACTTATTAATCCTATTGCTTCACCTGTTTCATAAACTTTTGGAAATATATTGTTTTTTAAACCAACTTTTAAAGCAAACTCTTTTTCCCAAGATCGTTTTTTTAGATTTAATATACCAGTTGTACTAGCATTGCTAGGTTCTACTGATATTATTCCACTTAATTTAAATAGTATCCAATCTGAGATCATAGATACTGATGCTACATTGTCATAAATATCTTTTTTATATTTTTTTAACCATAAAAGTCTAGGGATAGCTCCTAAAGCTAAAGTTTGACCAGTTTTTTCATAAAACTCTTTTTCAATATTTTGAAAATTATCTTTTAACTCTTTTACCTCTTGAGCGGCCCTTGCATCTACATTTGCAACACCCCATAACTCTTTATTATTTTTATCGTATACTACTATACCCTCTCTCATACTAGAACTACTAATTGCTACAATATCATTAGAATCTATACCACTTTTTTTAATAACATTTTTTATACAATCAAATGTAAGTGACCAATTTTTTTCAAAATCAAAACCCATACTATTAGGAATATTTGGCTCACTTAAATGTTCCCATACTTTTTGTTCTATTGCTATTTGATTACCTTTTGTATCAAATATAACTGCTCTTACACTTCCTGTCCCTGCATCTATTGCCATTAAATATTTCATAATTTTACCTATTTTTTAAGTTTTATTTGCTCTAATTCCCAATATTCCATATCAAAACTATCTTTTAAACCTATAGATTTATATCCACCTATTTGATCTGCTCTTAGTACAGCTTCTATTGTATGTTCAACTATATCAGATATGATATCAGCCTCTTTTTGAGCTTTACCAAATGTAACTATTCCAAAATCTTTTATAACTGCATAATTTGGATTTGGATCTAACATAATCTCATCTTTAGCAAACATTTTAAAATACTGTTTATACTCTTTTATATAACTTTTTAATGCATCTTCTATATTTTCATCCTCAAGTATAAGAGGTACTCTTTTGGTTCTTATAATATGTTCAGGAGTTAATACACCTCTACTAGCTTTCTCTTTTAGATTTTCCATTTTAGAGTATATCAATGCTATATCATATCGTTGAACATTAATCTCTATTTCATAACCTTTTGATCTACTTATAATATCTTTTAATTTATATACATCATACCCTTGAGATACTATAAAAGGTGTTATCTCTATTTTAGTGTTTTGTTCTAAAAAATTCTCTGCAACTGTTACAGACTCTATCATCTTATCATAAGAATTTCGAGCATCATTATCAAAAGTAAATATACCGTGATTGTGCAATATTATACCTTTGCAACTATCCCAATCAAAATTATTTTTTGTAAGATTATATATCTCTTTTGCCAAAATAAATCCAGGCATAATATATGGTAAAATTAAAAAATCTTGATAAAGTTCTGATATATATTTTTCACCATCACAACTATTACTTATCGTTACTATTGCATCTGAGTGTGTATGATCTACATATTTAAAAGGTATTATGGCATGTAATATAGCCTCTACTGATGGATTTGGTGCATTTTTATCTAAAAGTGCTTCTCTTTGACCATCTACCATCTCTTTATCACTTAAACTATCAACTTTTACCATATCGAGTAAAAAGTTTAATTCTACAGGAGAAAACCCCTCTTTTTCAATATTTACTAAATCCCAACCACTACCTTTTACATATAAAATATCTTTATCATCAACTTTACTTTTTACAGATGTATTTCCACCACCATGTAAAACTAGCTTTTTACTTTGACCTAAAAGATTTGAAGTATATACTCTAAATTCTAGATCTGTTTTTAAATTTTTAGCTATATTATTATTCCATAAATTTTCCATATAATATTGACCTTATAATGTAATCATATAATCAAGATCATCTGAATATTTTTTTTCTGTATATTGTGGTGAATATTTTTTATAAATTTTATAATGTGGAGAAGTTTTATGTCCATCTAAAGATTTATCATTTTCCCAAGTCTCAACAGCCATAAATTTTTTTGGATTATTTTTATAACTATAAATATTGTAGTTTAAACAACCATCTTCTGCTTTACTTGGTATAACCATCATCTCTAAAAGATCTTTTAAATCTTGCTCACAACCATCTTTTGCTATAAATGTAACTCTTTTTGTAATTTGCATATTTTACCCCTATTTTTTAAAATAAATTATAATAGATAAAAATATATTTGTCAAGAGAAAAATTAATTTACTATTAAAGAGAATTAAAAAGTTTAGTTAGTGTGAGTGTCCTATATTTTTTGAAGTGAATTTGTCTATAAGTATAAAAACTATACCCATAACTACTACTAGCCACATTCCTAGTTCTAAGTTACTCATTTGTCTGCTCCTTTGTTGATAAGATATGTTCCTATTGCTATACCTATAATAATAGGTAAAAATATCATAGATGTTATATCTTGACCTTTTGCAAGTGGTGTTACAAATGCTATTGCAAAACCAATTTTAGAAAAATCATATATAAGTTTTCCAAACTCTTTTTTTGTTTCTTTTTTCATACTTGTTAATTATACCACAAAAAACTAAACTTTAACAACTCTCTTTTTGTATATCTCTTAATTTAACAGTAATTATACTTTGTTATTCGACTGTTACAGACTTAGCTAAATTTCTTGGCATATCTACATCATTATCTAAACGAATTGATATCTCCATAGCCAATAGTTGTGTAGCTAGCATCATCTCATAAAACTCTAACATATAATGTGGTTTTTTTGATAATTTTATAAAATCATCAGCCATATCATAACTATATGAACTTATACAACATATAGTAGAATCTCTTGCTCCTAGCTCCTCTATATTACTTTTTGTTTTTTCAAAAAGTAGATTTTCACTAAGTAATGCTATAGTAAATAGCTCTGGGTCAGCTAAAGCTATGGGTCCATGCTTCATCTCTCCTGATGGATACCCTTCTGCATGCAAATAACTTATCTCTTTGAGTTTCAATGCACCTTCTAGCGCTAAAGGATAAAATATATCTCTACCTATAAAGAAAAAACCATGCCCATACAAATACCTTTTACTTAATCTTTTTATCTTTTGGTGCATACTATCTTGTACTATAATTGTTTGAGGTACTTTTCTAATAGTTTTTATCTCATTTTGTAATACATCTTTATCTATGGTATTATTTTTTTGAGCTAAATATAATGAAAACATCCATAATACCATCACTTGTGTTGCAAATGCTTTAGTTGATGCTACACCTTTTTCCACACCAGCTCTAGTTAAAATAGTAGCATCTGATAATCTTACTATAGAAGAGTTGTCTACATTACAAATAGCTAAAGTTTTTAAACCTGCTTTTTTTGCCATCTTTAGAGCTTCTAGCGTATCTGCTGTTTCACCACTTTGACTTATAACTATAAAAAGAGTATCATCACATAATAATGGTTCTTTATATCTAAACTCACTTGCTATTTCAATATTTACTCTTACTTTTGCTACCCTTTGAAGTAAATAACTAGCACTTAAAGCTGCATTATAGCTAGTACCACATGCACATAATGTAATATAAGATATACCATCTAATACAGTATCATCTATCTCATCAAAAGTTATATGATTATCTTGTACTCGCCCTAAAATAGTATCTGATAAAACAATTGATTGTTCGTATATCTCTTTTTCCATAAAATATCTAAAACCCTCTTTTTGAGCAGATATTTTATCTGTAGGTAATTTTGTAGCTGTAAAAATAATATTTTTTTTACTATTTGATTCTATAATAATATTATTTTTATCTACAAATCCATATTCACCATCTTCTAAAAAATGAACATCACTACATCTACCTATAAGCGCTGTATCTGATGATGCAAAAAACTTTTCATCACCTTTTTTTCCTAGTATCATAGGAGAGCCTAGCTTAGCATAGTATATTGTATCTGGATTATCTTTTACAATTAAAAGAATAGCATATGCCCCTTTTATATCAGCTAGAGTTTTTTTAAATGCTTCATAAGTGGTACTATTTTTTAAATAATATTCAAAAAGATGTACAAAAACCTCTGTATCTGTTTGACTTACAAAAACAACACCCTTATCTAAAAGCTTTGTTTTTAACTCTTGATAGTTTTCTATAATACCATTATGTACTATATGTGTGTTTGTACCATAATGAGGATGTGCATTTTGTAATGTAGGTTTTCCATGTGTTGCCCACCTTGTATGTCCTATACCTATACTAAAATTATCTAGTTCTAAATTTGATGTTTTTTCTTTTAGATTATTAAGTTTACCTATAGCTTTATAGCTATAAAATGTATCATCTTTTAGT
>JAMOPZ010000441.1 GCA_027064245.1 Campylobacterales bacterium | reverse complement strand
GCTCAAGTTTGTCAAGTTCATAAAGAGGTTGTAGTAATTACTAAAAATATATCTGATATTGCTATTATGCTAGAGGATTTAATACAATCAAACAATGAAAATAAAGAGGCACTTTCTCAAGCAAGAGAGGGGGCAGATCAGATTATTATGGCTTCTGCTCAAGCTAGCTCAAATGCAAATGAATCAAAAGTAGCAGCAGATATGATACAAAATACTGTACAATCTATAAGTGAACTTGTAGAGGAATTAGCTGTCGTTGCTGATGAGTTACAACAGTAGTTTAGGATAGATTATGAGTATCCCAGAAAATATCTTAAGTGTTAAGATAGATGGAGAACTATTTGGCTTTGATGGTAATAATATAGAACAGATATTAAGAGTACCTGCAATATCAGATATACCACTTTCTAGTAGTGGTATTAAAGGATTATCAAGTATTAGTGGTAAGATAGTAACTATTATAGATACAGGTATTTTACTAGATCTAAATAAAGTTATAGATACAAATAGTAGTGCAAGACTACTTACTATTAATTGTGATGAAAATAACTATGGATTATTAGTAGATGAAGTAGTAGGTATGAGCAGTGTAGATGAGGATAACTATGAATTATCAAATGATAATAATAAAATAAAAGCTATCTATAAACAAAAAGATGATATTTGTCAAATTGTAGATGAATGTAGTGCAATAGAGCATTTGTCTTTAGAAAGTTATTCTCCAATTGATGTAGATAAATTTGATCAAAAAGAGATAAATACTCAAGAGGTTACTGTAGATACTAAAAGTAGTCGATATCTTTTTTTAACTGTAGGTGAAGAGGAGTTTGCTATATCACTTGATATTGCAAGAGAGATTATATTTTTACCAGAGTCTATTACCCCTATGAGTGAGGCTGGATATGGGGTTATGGGTATGATAACACTTCGTGATGAGCTTATAGTTGCTATAGATTTAAAAGATATTTTAGATGTAAATCCACATAATACAAAAGAACAAAAAGATACAAGGCTTTTAGTGTTGAATTATAGAGGTAAATCTTTGGCATTAAAAGTAGATAGTATAAGTGAAGTAAAAGAGATATCAAATAACAATATAGAAAAACTTCCACAAAAATTTGCAGATAGTAAAATAGAATCTATTTTTAAATCAAATAATAACTTAGTATCTATAATAAGCCAAAAGTATTTAATAGACCTTTTAAAAGAGAATAGTCTAAAAGAGGAAGATTTAACAACTAAACTAGAAGATAATAATAAAGAGAGTAAAGATATGATAGAAGCAGCAGTATTTCAAATAGCTAATGAGGAATTTGCTTTAGGGATAGAAGATGTTCAAGAGATAATAAGATATACAGATATTACTCCAATTCCTGAGGCTCCACAATTTGTAGATGGAGTTATAAACTTAAGAGGGATAGTAATACCAATTTTATCTCTTCCTCAAAGACTTGGATTTGAGAAAAAAATTGATAGCAAAAGTAAAATTCTAATATGTGTAATAGCAGATGAAAAGATAGGTCTTTTAGTAGATGATGTAAATGAGATAATGTTTATCGAAGATCAATATATAAGTAAAAATAGTAGTGATGATGCACTTTTTAGTGATGTAATTACTTTAGATGAGGGTAAAAGAGTTATTTTAAAAATAAAAATATCAAATCTTATAGATCAATCTACATTAGATAATATAAGTGTAGCACAAGAGGGATAGATATGGCAAAAGCAATTTTAGTAGTTGATGATAGTGCATTAATACGAAAGCAACTAGGTGGTGTGTTGGATAAAGCAGGATATGATATAGGATTTGCAAAAAATGGGGCAGAAGCTGTTGATTTTGTCCAAAATTTTGATTTTGATCTTATAACTATGGATATAAATATGCCTGTTATGGATGGTTTAACTGCAGTAAGGCAGATTATGAAAATAAAGCCAACACCAATTCTTATGGTAAGTTCACTTACAAGTTCTGATGCTGATATTACATTTGATTGTCTTGATGCTGGGGCTGTTGATTTTATATTAAAACCAGGAACTATTACGCTAAAAGTAGAACAAAGTGAGCAAGAGATACTACAAAAAGTAAAAGCATCTCTTCTAGTACCAAAAAATAGTCTAAAAATAAGAAAAATGGCAAATATAAAAAAAGCTCAAATTTCAAGTGGAGATTCTACAAAAGAGATAACAACAAATATTACTAAAAAAACTGAACATATTAAAAAACTTGTTGTTGTAGGAAGTAGTACAGGTGGTCCGGGACTTATTGAAGATATTATAAAATCTCTTCCTAGTAACTATCCATATCCAGTTGTTGTAGTGCAACATATGCCAGATAATTTTACAGCAGGTTTTGCAAAAAGATTAAACAATTATACTGATCTTGATGTAGTTGAATCTAAAAATGGATCAATTTTATATAATGGTCAAATAGTAATTGCATTTGGTGGAAAACATCTTATTTTTGCTAAAAAAGCAAGTGGAGCTATTATTACTCGACATAAAGAGAAAAATCATAGATTTTTCACCCCTAGTGTTGATGAGATATTTTTAAGTGTTCCAAAAGTAATAGATCCAAAAAATGTACTTGCTGTTGAGCTAACAGGTATTGGAGATGATGGGGCCGAAGGTATGCTAGAACTTAGAAAACAAGGAGCTTATACTATAGCAGAAGATGAAACAACTGCAGTAGTTTATGGTATGCCAAAAAGTTGTTGGGAAAATGGTGGGGCTATGAAAAAAATGCCATTTCCTAAAATTGTGGATGAGATTTTAAAATTTGGAAGAGAGTAGGTCTGTAATTTAGATGAAAAAAGATATCACTACAAAAGAAACTATAAAAACTATAACTTATGATATAGCTACATATATTTTAGGTCTAAGAATTAGTGATATTAAATTTATCGATAAAGAGTTACAAAGGGTAGAAAAAAGAGAAGCTGATATTGTTGCATTATGTAAAATAAATAGTATAAAGTCTATATTGCATATTGAAATACAAAACTCAAATGATAAAAATATGGCTAAACGAATGCTTCGATATTATACTGATATAAAATTTATATATGATAATATACCAATTTATCAATATTTAATTTATATAGGAAAACCAAAATTAAAAATGGATAATTTCATAAAAGATATTAATATTAATTTTAAATACAATATTATAAATATGAAGGATATAGATTGCAAAAAATTTTTAGAGCAAGATACTCCAGATGCCTTAGTTTTATCCATTTTATGTGATTTTAAGAATAAGGATAAATTAGATATAATTACTTATATTATAAAAAGATTAAAAGAGTTAACATTAAATGATGAATATAAACTAAGTAAATATATTTTAATCTTAGAAACATTATCTCAAAATAGAGATTTAGAAAAAGATGTAAAGGATATAGATAAAATGTTAAGAGATATTAATTTTGAAAAATTACCATTAATTAGAAGAAGTTATGAACTAGGTGTAGATGAAGGTAAACTAGAAGGTAAACTAGAAGGTAAACTAGAAGGTAAACTAGAAGGTAAATTAGAAGGTGCTATTGTTATGATTGATAAATTTGGATTATCTATTGAAGATGTTTCAAAAGAGTTTGATATACCAATAACTGAGATATTAAAGTATAAAAAATAGTCTTATAAATATGAAGGAGTAAAATATGGCATTGGTAAAAGGTAAAGTAACAACAGAGGATATAAGAGAGTTTAGTGAGTTCGTAGAAGCTCAAAAAGTATTTGAAGATCATAGTGAAGATGAAGATAGAAGAATAAGTGCATTAGATTATATTATAAGGCATAAAGAGATTAAATATGTTTTAAGAATTTTACATCAGTTATTTGCAAATAATAATATAGACGGTCATATTTTTATAGATTATGCATTTTCTATGTTTCCTAGTAGACCAAAAAGAGATGAAGATTTTGAGCAAATGTTTGCAATGTTAAAAAGTGATGATGCATATTTACGAAATCAAGCTATAAGATTTTTACAAGAGTATGGAGAAGAAGCAAAAGAATTTTTAAGAAAACTTCTTGATAATGATGATAAAGATATAAGAATTTTTGCTATAAATATCTTAGGTGATGTTAGATATGAAGATAGTGTAGAGATGTTAAGGTATCTACTTATGAAAGAAACTGCAGAATCTACTCCAAATATAAATGTGATAATGACTGCAGTTGATTATATGGGTGAGATAGGAAATAGTGATGATATAGAACTTCTAGGTGCTATAAAACAACAATTTGAAGATGAACCGTATGTACAATTTGGTATAGATACAGCAATACAAAGAATAAAAGGGTAATAATGGAGCTTTTAAGTAGAAATGATTTTAAAAAATTAACAGATGTACTGTATAGAAGAACAGGGATTGCAATAGATGAAAAAAGATATAATTTATTATATAAAAAAATAGAAAATTATATAACAAAAAAAGAGTATAGAAATTTTAGAGAGTATTTTCATGATATAAGATTTAATAAATCTGATTCTCCTATATTTCAAGATCTTATAAATATAGTTACTATTAATGAAACATATTTTTACAGAGAGAAACATCATTTTGAGATACTTGTAAATGAAGCACTTTATGAGTTAGATAAAATACGACCTGCAAGTGAACCTTTTAGAATACTTTGTAGTCCAAGTTCTACAGGTGAAGAACCATATAGTATAGTGTTGCATCTTTTAAGTGAAGCAAAACTTGTAGAAAAACGAGATATAGAAATAGTGGGAATTGATATAGATAGTACAGTTATACAAAAAGCTCAAAAAGGTGTATATAGTAAAAGAAGTATTGATTTTTTACCAAAAAATATATTAGATGAGTATTTTACAAAAACAGGACCTTTAACATATCAAATAGCAGATTTTTTAACAGATGTGGTTGATTTTAGAGTTGTAAATGTAATGGATAAAATGGCAATGCAAAGACTTGGAAAGTTTGATGTGATATTTAGTAGAAATATGCTTATATATTTTGATGATGCAAGTAAAAAAGAGGTTGCTATGACTTTTCATAGCTTATTAAAACCTAAAGGATTTGTATTTTTAGGACACGCTGAATCTATGAATAGAGTAGTTTCTGTATTTCAAACTAAAAGATTTGGTAAACATATAGTTTATCAAAAAATATAAGGGTAGATTATGACAATAGAAGAAGATAGATTAATAATTGAAGATGAAACAACAGATGAAGCACTAGAAGAGTTAATAGAGATGTTAAATAATCCTGAAGTTCAAATAGTTCAAATAGATACAGATAATATTAGTTCATTGTGTCTTCAGCAAATATTTTGTGTAGCAAAAGAGAAAAAAATAGAGATAAATAATAGTTTTATAGAGAAGTTTTTTGATAATATAAATTATAATTAATAAAGGAAAAAAAGATGAAATATAATTTAGATATAGAAAGAATAGCAAGAGAGTTAGAGTTTGATGTAGAAGATGTTATAGAGGTTGTAGAGATATTTTTAGAAACAGTTAATGACTCTTTATCAGAATTAAAAGATGGTATAGATACAAATGATATGAAAAAAATTTTTGAAGCTGCACATAGTATAAAAGGGAGTTCTGCAAATTTACTTTTAGAAGATATATCTGTTTTAGCAAAAGAGATAGAGTTTGCAGGACGAGCAAATAAAAATATAGATTATATATCTAAATACAATGAATTATGTTTATTAATAGATAATATAAAAAAGTAAATTTATATTATGCAGTATAATATTTTAGTAATAGATGACAGCAAAACTTTTAATCAAAAAATAACAGATGGATTACACTTTTTAGGGTGTATAGTAACTCAAGCTTATTCATTAGAAGAAGCAAGAAAAAAGATACAAAAAGATCAATTTGATTATATTATTTTGGATTTAGTATTACCAGATGGAGATGGTGAAGAACTTTTTGAAGAGCTTACAAAAGAGCAAATATCTAAAATTATAGTTTTAACAGGAGATAGTGATTATCAAAGAAGAAGTTATATTTTTAATAGTGGTGTTTTAGAATATTTCTCAAAAACAGTCTCAACACAAAAAATTGTTAGCGATATACAACTATTGTTGAAAAATATTAGAAGAAATAAAGAAATAAATATACTAATTGTTGATGATTCATCTTTTATAAGACAGATGTTAAAAAAAATTTTAAAACCAAAAAAATTTAATATATATGAAGCAAAAGATGGTTTAGAAGGTATAGATATATTAAATCAAAACGATTTTCAGCTTATTTTATTGGACTATGAGATGTCTGGTATGGATGGATTGGATTTTTTATTAAAGATAAAAAAAGAGCAAAAGTTTTTTGAATTACCTGTTATTATGTTATCAGGAAGTGCAAATCAAGATATTATAGCAAAAGTACTAAAAAATGGTGCAAGTGATTTTTTGAAAAAACCATTTGTAACTGAAGAGTTGTTATTAAAATGTGATCTACATATAAAAAATTATCTAAATATACAATTAATAAAAGAGAAAGAACAAAAAATTCAAGAAACTCAAAAACATAAATCTATGTTTTTAGCTAATATGTCTCAT
>JAMOPZ010000440.1 GCA_027064245.1 Campylobacterales bacterium | reverse complement strand
AAAATATATTTAATAGATCTAGTATAAATTCTCTTATATTAGGAGATGAGATAAGTCATAGTACTGAAACAACAAGTGGTGTAAGTATCGTAGCAAGTGCAATTTTAAAATTAGCAAAACAAAAATCTATGTTTATGTTTGCTACTCATTTACACCAATTACCACAGATAAAAGAGATAGAGAATTTAAAAAATCTTATCTGTTTACATTTAAGTGTACTTTATAATAGTGATGATGATAAACTGATATTTAATAGAAAATTATCTTATGGAAGTGGAAGTAGTGTATATGGGCTAGAGTTTGCAAAGTCACTTCATATGGATAAAGAGTTTTTAAGTATCGCAAATGATATAAGAAAAAGACTTGCAGATGATTATGATACTATTGAAAGATTATCAAAGAAAAAAAGAAGTGGTTACAACAAAGATCTTTATATAGCCTCTTGTGCTATATGCGGAGCAGCAGTTGATGATGTACATCATATAAATGAGCAAAAAAATAAAGATGATAAAGGATTTATAGAACATATCAATGCAAATCATAAATTTAATCTTATTCCCCTGTGTAAAAAACATCACAAAATGGTACATGATGGTACAATCCATATAAATGGCTTTGTTACTACTAGTAACGGTCTTGAGTTACACTATAGTAGTGTAGAGTAATAAATTATTATTATAATTATCTTTTAAGAGCATTTTTATATTATTTAACTAAACTTACATTACAAAAATTAATACAAGGAATAAAATATGGCAACAGTAACTTTTAAAAATGATACAGTATGTAACTTAGCAGGGAATGAGATTAATGTAGGAGATAAAGCTCCAGAAGTTACAGTAGTAAATTGTGATCCAATGTTACAAAATGAAACAATAGGTGCAGAAGGTAAAGTTCAATTAGTTGTAGCAGTACCATCTTTAGATACAGGTGTTTGTGATGCAGAAACAAGAAGATTTAATGTAGAAGCAGCATTATTAGAGGGTGTAGAGGTTATAACAGTTTCTATGGATTTACCATTTGCAGCAGCTAGATGGTGTGGAGCAGCAGGTATTGAGAACTTAAAAGTTTGTAGTGATTTTAGAAATAAAGATTTTGCAAATGCATATGGTGTACTTTTAGCAGATGGACCACTTGCAGGAATTACAGCAAGAGTTATATTTGTAATTGGAAAAGATGGTAAAATAACTTATAAACAAGTTGTACCAGAAATAACAACAGAACCTAATTATGAAGAAGCAATAGAAGCTGCAAAAGCTGCTTTAGTATAGATATTATTAAAATAACTGTATAAACCTATAAAATAGAATTTATACAGTTTATTTTGTAATTCTTATTATAATTAATCAAACCACCGAAGAGTTTCTCTTAACTCTACAACTTTACCTACAACAATAAGAGCAGGAGTAGGAAAATCTTTCACTTTAGCTTGAATATCTTCTAATGTTCCCACTACTACTTTTTGATTTATAGTTGTTCCTTGAGATATCACTGCTACTGGATACTCTTTGCTTTTACCTGCTTTTATAAGATTTCTTGCTATTTTACCAATATTATGTAGTCCCATAAGAAATACAAGAGTTTCATCTGTATTAAAAGAGTTCCAATCTATAAAAGAAACCTCTTTACCTTTAGCTTCGTGTCCTGTAATAACTCTAAAAGAGCTTACAACTCCTCTTTGTGTTACAGGTATTCCTGCATATGCAGGTACACTTATAGCTGAAGTAACACCTGGTATAATACTAAAGCCCACATCTCTTTCATTTAGATATAAAGCTTCCTCTCCGCCTCTTCCAAAAACAAAAGGATCTCCACCTTTTAATCTTACTATATTATCATATTTTTGTGAAGCTTGATAAAGTATCTCATTTATCTCATCTTGAGGTACAGGATGTTTTCCATCTGTTTTACCTACATCTATAAATTCACAACTTTTTTTTGCTTCATCTAAAATCTTAGGATTAGCAAGTCTATCGTATATAATAACATCTGCTTCTTTTACAACTCTTAAAGCTTTTAGCGTCATAAGCTCAATATCACCAGGACCTGCTCCTACTAAATGTACTATTTTTTTACCCATTATTTATAACCCTTTTGTTTTATATAAAAATATCCCTGATGGTTTTTTTACATTATAAATATCTCTTCTTCTGTACCATTGTTTTGTTTCAATTACAACTACCATATTTTTATCATTTACACTTACATATAAATTTGGTTTCTCTTTTGACCATCTTACATGAAGCACTTTACCTTTAAATTCAAATCTTTTTATTATTTTTAATGTTTTTGTGTTAATTATTTGAATTACTGGAAATTTTTTACCACTAAATGTAACTGCTAAATATTTTTTATCAGGGCTTAAAGATGTAAAAACAGGAGTTCCCTCAACTGTAATATTTTTGATATTTTTAAAATTCATATCATAAACTAAAACTTTATTATCACCTACAGCTGGTATAAAAATTTTATCTCCACCTATAGACCAAAATCCAAAATGTGGTACTTTTAATACCATTTGTCTTTTATCATTTAACATAATTTTAATTTTTTTATAACTCATAGTATCTAGATCTAATGTTCCAAAAAATTTACTTACAAAAAATCCTACTATATATTTATTATCTTGAATCATTGCATCAAAAGGCATTGTTCCTATATGATCAAATTCTTTATAAACTACAAAATTTGGATTTTTACCTTTACCATTAGTAGTATCTTTTAAAACAGTTAGTTTATCATTATCCATTTGTGCAAAAATAATATAATTTTTATATATTTTTATACCCACATTTTTTGAACCTGTTTTTATTTTTTTTATAGGTTTTAGATCTCGTGTTAAGATATCAACACTTTTATCATCATAATTTGCAACTGCAATATAATTTTTACCTATTACAAAACCTATGGCACTTTTACTTGTTTTGTATTGTGCTTCTATTTTTTCATTTATAGGATCAAATTTTATTACATATCCATCACGGCTTATTACATATCCATCTTTATCTTTAAATTTTACAACACCATGGTTCATGTTGTGCATACCCTCAATGCTATTTCGATATAATCCCTCTTCTATAACAGCCAATGATGAGCTTTCTCTCTCAACTACAAAATACTTCTCATGGGCCAAAAGACTGCTTGAATTTATTGCTATAAATAACATTATTGAAAAAAATATTTTCAAAATTACTCCTTATTATTTTTTAAGTTAAATATACTATCATATTTAAACTGATTGTGCTATTAAAACATCCTCTAGCATCTTTGTGATATCACCATCTAATATAGCATCTACATTACTGTATCCTACACCACTTCTACTATCTTTTACTTGTTTGTATGGTTGCATAACATAACTTCTTATTTGGTGTCCCCATCCTATTTCAGCTTTTTCTATCCCTTTTTTTGTTGCTGCTTGTTTTTCAAGTTCTAGTTCATAAAGTCTTGATTTTAACATCTTCATAGCACTTGCTTTATTTTTATGTTGACTTCTATCATTTTGACATTGTACTACAATTCCAGAAGCTATATGTGTTATTCTTATAGCTGATTCTGTTTTATTTATGTGTTGTCCCCCTGCACCACTTGCTCTATATGTATCTATTCGTATATCCTTATCTTCTACAACAATATCAATATTATCATCAATTTCAGGAGATACCATAACAGAACAAAAAGATGTATGTCTTTTTGCATTGCTATCAAAAGGTGAGATTCTTACAAGTCTATGAATGCCATTTTCAACTTTTAAGTAACCATATGCATTTACACCATTTACTATAAAACTTACATCTTTAATACCTGCTTCATCACCTGGCTGATAGTCTAACAGCTCAACTTTAAAATTATTTCGTTCTGACCATCTAAGATACATACGATATATCATATTTGCCCAATCACAAGATTCAGTACCTCCAGCTCCAGGGTGTATTGTAACAATTGCACTATTTCCATCTTCGGGATTACTAAGCATCACCTCGATTTCAGTTTGTTTTATAATATCTTCTAAAGAAGATGCTTCCTCAAAAAGCATAGCTATTGTCTCTTCATCTTTCTCATTGGTTGCCATCTCATAAAGTTCATTTGCATCATTTATAGCAGTATAAGCTTTATTAAATTTATTTAATCTACCTAAGAGTCTATTTTTTTCTTTACCTATTTTTGTTGCATTTTGTGTATCGCTCCAAAAATCACTACTAGCTTCTAATTCTTCTATTTGCTTTAACCGTTTTTTAATATCAATAGGTTTTAAAATAGATTCTATATTTTCTAACTTTTGATTTAACAGTTTTAATAGTTGTGTATATTCATAATTATCCATAATCTTATTATAGCAAATTTGGTATTAATAGTTTATTTTACTAAGATATAGTCCATTTGGAGGTGCCAATAATGTAGAGATCTTTTTTTTACAATTTAATTGTAGCACAAGATCATCTATAGTTAAATCTCCATTTGATATTTGCATAATAAAATCTACTAACATTCTAATTTGACTTCGCAAATATGAGTTTGCACAAAATTTTAATATATAGATATCTCTAAACTTATATAATTTTATATTATAAATAATTCGTATTGTAGATTTAGGATCACTACCTGTTTTACTAAAATATTTAAAATCATAAGTTCCCGTAAGAGTTTTTAATACTTGTTTGATCTTTTTTTCATCAATATTTGGGTAATAACTTAAATATCTACTATTAAAAGGTGTTAATCTTTTTGTAGATATCAGATATCTATATTCTCTTTGTTTTGCACTAAATCTTGCATGAAAACTATCATCTACTTTATAAATAGATCTTATATAAATAGAGTTAGGCAACATCCTATTTAGAGTTATTTGTAGTTTTTTAAGATCACTCCAAAACAATGGTATATTACAAGATACAACTTGCCTAAAAGCATGAACACCACTATCTGTTCTACCACTAAAATTTAATATTGTATCTATATTTATTTTTTTTAATACTTTATTTAATATACCATGAACTGTAGTTTTATTTGGTTGAATTTGTGATCCATAAAATGATGATCCATCATATTGTAGTGTTATTTTTATATTTAACATATATATTTAATAGTACTTTTTTACACGCATAGTATAATAAATATAAGAAAAAATAAAAAATATTATAGGTAAAATATATAAAGCATCAAATCCTAATATCTTAGATAATTTTTTTGATAACACAATATATAAAATAGTTACACTAATAGAGTAAAAAACTGATCTATTTGTTTCATACCGTGGATTATAAAATCCGAAACCTATAATAAATAAGATAAATACCAATGGTAAAACTCCACTTAAAACTGAAAATGTAAAATAAACCATCTTTGGATCTTGTTTTTTTTGCTGTTTCCAATATAAAATTAGATCATCAAAAGTATTTATATCCATTGTATATTTTATCTCATTATTTATAACCATCTTAGCAAAATTTACTTGTGAAATCTTTTGATCTATTTTTAAAGCTTTTCCATCTGTTAAATTTAAACTTAAATTACTACCATCATTATTTGTACTTGCTTTTTTTGCTATTACTATTTGATCAATATTTTTTTTTGGTTGATATAATACTATATCTTTATATACTCCATCTTTTTCTTTATTAACATATATAAGCCAAGAGGCAAATTGTTGTCCATATTGACTAGCTTTTATATTAAATTGTGCCTCTTTTTTTTTATTTTCTAAAAATACTTTTCTCATATAATCTGCTTTTGGCATTAAAGCTAAATTGTTTACAAGAAGAAAAATTGTAGTAAAAATAATAGTAGGCATTAAATGTAAAACTATTTTTAAAGGATTTAAACCAAAGCTAGTAATAACAATAAGCTCATATTCACCAGATAATTTTGAAATAGTTAAGACTAATGAAATAAATATAGTAATAGGAAGTGTATAAAATAAAATTGTAGGTATGGTAAAACTATATAACTCTAAAAGTTCATAAAAATTAACTTGAATTATAGAGGTTAAAGTAGCTAATTTAACTAAATAAACAATAGATGTAATAATATATAATGTAAAAAAAATAGGATAAAAAGTTTGAGCATATACTTTTAGTAAATATTTATTAAATAATTTCATAAAATATATCTCCTAAAATATATACTGTAAATAATCCTAAAGATAAAAAAGGTATAAATGGTGTTTGTATATCTTTTTTTATTATTATATTAAATATAGCTGGTATTATAGCAAAAATAGCACTTAAAAATATAGCTATTAATGCTAATTTTGGATCTAATAAAACTCCAAAACTAGCAATTACAGGCATATCGCCTTCACCCAATGCTACTTGATCTTTTAAACTATCATCTTTTAAAATTTTTGATTTTATATTTTGTATATAAAATGTTATAATAAAATTTAATAAACTAAATCCTCCTACAAAAACAAACATATATATAATATTATCACTTTGAAAATATACCCCATAAAAAAATAAATTTATAAGTAAAAGTAAAAGTAAATAATCAGGAACTGCTTTAAACTTAAAATCTATAAATGATAATAAAATAAGATTGTAAAATAT
>JAMOPZ010000439.1 GCA_027064245.1 Campylobacterales bacterium | reverse complement strand
AAAAGAGTTTGATAAATGTATGGATGAACAAAAAGCTAAAGCAAAAGCTGCATGGAAAGGTAGTGGAGATGATGCAGATAAAGGTGAATTTAAAAAACTCCTTGATACTATAGGAACAAATGAATTTATAGGCTATAATACAACAAAATATACTAGTAAAATAATAGCACTACTTGATAAAGACTTTACCATAGTAGATAAACTTGATATCAAAAATATAGGTTGGGTTATGCTAGATAAAACACCATTTTATGCAACAAGTGGTGGTCAAGAAGGTGATATTGGAGCTTTAGAGAAAAACTCTTTAATAGTAAATGTTTTAGAAACAAAAAAATTCCATGGAATAAACTTATCAAAAGTAGAGATACAAACATTACCTTTAAAAGTAGGGGATAATGTAGAGGCTATTGTTATAAATAGACATGAAGTTGCAAAACATCATAGTGCTACACATCTACTTCAAAGTGCATTAAAAATAGTTTTAGGAGATACTATATCACAAGCTGGATCATTAAATAATGATAAAAGATTAAGATTTGATTTTACTTATCCAAAAGCTATATCAACAGAGCAACTAGATGAAATTGAAGATCTTGTAAACTCTATGATATCAAATGGTATTGATGGTACAATTACTGAACTTCCTATAGAAGAAGCTAAAAAAACAGGTGCAATCGCAACTTTTGGTGAAAAATATGGAGATATTGTAAGAGTTGTAAAATTTGGAGATATAAGTGTTGAATTTTGTGGTGGTACACATGTAAGCAATACTGGTCATATTGGAAGTTTTTATATAACAAAAGAGGGTGGTGTAAGCTCAGGTGTACGAAGAATAGAAGCTGTTTGTGGAGCTAGTGCAGTAAAATATGCCAAAAATAGTATCTCTACTATTAAATTAATTGAATCTGAATTAAAAAATAAAGATATAAAACAAGGTATAAATAAATTAAAAGATCAAATAAAACAATTAAAACAAGAACTAAAAGATGTCCATGAAAATGTATCCACACCATTAAATGAACAGATGATTAATGATACAAAGGTAATTATAGATATAGTAGAACATGGTGATATAAAAAAACTTGTAGATGATCTAAAAAATGCTAATGATAATATAGCTATATTATTATTGCAAGTAAAAGGAGATAAAGTTCTTTTAGTAGCTGGATCAAAAAATACTCCTATAAAAGCAGGAGAATGGATAAAAGAGATAGCACCAATCGTAGGTGGTGGTGGTGGTGGAAGAGCTGATTTTGCTCAAGCTGGTGGTAAAGATCCGTCAAAAGTATCTTTAGCAAAAGATAAAGCACTGGAATTTATAAAAAATAAATTATAAAACAAGGAGAGTATTATTTTACACGCACAATTATTACAACAACAACTCTCATCACAAACAATTAAAATTATTTATGATGAGCTACCTATACATATTATTACTACATTAGATGATATGGCATTTGGTATTGCACAAAAAGAGGGTTTAGTTCCATTTGATGTAAAACAAACTATGGTTAAAAATATTAATAAATTAACTCAAAGTGAAGTACAATATCTGGAAGAACAACTCTCTTTACTAATTAATAAATCGGTTCACCAAGGTGAAACAATAGATGATAAAGTTGTAGATAAAGAATTTATCTCTTTTTTAATAAGGTTATATTACTAAATTATGATTATAAATTCATCTAAAGTCAAAACAGAAGCATTATTATTATTGTGTAGAGATATTATAGAATCTTATAATACTAATGAAAATATTTTTAATGTTCCATGTGAAACAATTGAATTTATAAATCAAAAAATGAATGATTTATTAAAAGCATTAAATACTGTATTACAACCAAATGATTACTATATAAGAAATTATAAAGTATCTAGGATACATATAATATTAAAAACTCATAAATATTTACAAAATACTTTATCAAAATATTTTAAGAATGGTGATAAATTTGATCCTGCTATGTTGTGTTTTGCACTTTTGTCTACTTGGTTTGCAGAATTAAATCATGGAGATTTTAAAGAATTTTTATATTTTAAAATATATCCATATAGTGAAGTGTATGATAAATTACTTTTAAATATTGATAACACTCAATTTAGAGAATTAAATATTGCAATGTTAAATATTGCAGAACATACTGTTATAAAACTAAATAATTATAAATTTAAATAAAATATGTTAAATATAATAGAATATAGAGATCCTTTATTTGGTATTATAATACTATTTTTTACTATTTTTTCAATATCTTTTTTAACTTATACATATACTATCTATAAAGAAAAGAGATCAAGAAAAGAGTATAGAAAACTTATAAAAAGATTTGATTTAGGTACTTTAAAAGAGGAAGATTATATACATTTATATAAAACATATAATCTTCCATTTGATTCTATATTGTTATTAGCATCAACTTTTATACATAATGGTCAATACAATAAAGCTATAAATATATATTTAACTCTTTTAGAACATGTATCTCAAGCAGCTCAAAAAGAGGAACTTTTAGAATATCTTGGAAATACTTATTTTAAAAGTGGTATGTTAAAAAGAGCAGAAAATATATATATCCAATTACTAAAAATCTCACCTAGAAATAAAACTGCCTTAAAGCATCTAATATTTGTATTCCAAAAGTTAAAAGAATATACAAAAGCAAATGAAGTTTTAGATGCTTTAAACGAGCTTGATGAAGATATAATAAAAGATAAAATTTATATTAATTTATTAAAAACTATAGATGATCCATTGTTAAGTTTTGAGATAAAATCTACACAATTATACAATAATTTTAAGATTAATAAAGTATTAAATCGTTTAGTTGCTACATATTTAATAAAATTTAATAAAGAACTATTTTGGAAACATTGCTTAGAGTTTAATCTTTATGAAATTATAGATATATTATGGTACTTGGAATTTGAAGATATTAACTTCACTCAAGTAGAAGCAAGTAGATTTTTATCTGAATTATATAGTGCAAAAGGGTATATAAATAATGCTATTTCTAGTGATATATTTGAATTACAAGTTTTAATATCTACTAAAAATTCAAAAATAAAAGTAGATCTTGATCTAAATTTTGAGTTTTTTTGTAATAGATGTAAAAAAACTCATCCTGTATATGAATCAAGATGTCCACATTGCTATAATATATTAACTTTTAAAGTTGAACCAAAATTAGCAAAATCATCTATAAATTTAACAAGTTTGGTATAAAATGAAAAAAATAAAACTATATAGTGATGGTTCTAGCTTAGGTAATCCAGGACCTGGAGGTTGGGGTACAATACTTCAATATAAAGATAATATAAAAGAGTTAAGTGGTGGTCAAAATAATACTACAAATAATCAAATGGAACTTTTAGGGGTTATAAAAGGATTAGAAGCTTTAAAAGAGCCTTGCGAAGTAGAGATTATAAGTGATAGTAAATATGTCGTACAAGCTATAAATGAGTGGCTTTATAACTGGCAAAAAAACAATTGGAAAACAGCAGGAAAAAAACCTGTAAAAAATCAAGATTTATGGAAAAAATATTTAGAAGTATCTAAAATACATAATATAAAAGCTGTTTGGGTAAAAGGTCATAATGGTCATCCTCAAAATGAAAGATGTGATATTTTAGCAAAAAATGAAGCAGAGAGATTAAGATGAATATAGTTCAAAATAATAAACTTTTAAAATCAAAAAAAATAGCAGGTGTTATTTTAAAACCAAATGATAAAAAAATAAAAAAATATTTTAAAAAAATAGAAAAAATATTTCACAAATTTAATATAAAGATTTTATTAGAGTATCAAAGTGCATTGATGATAGATGCTACAGATGGTTATCAATTTAAACAATTATGTAAAAAAAGTGATTTCTTAGTAACTTTAGGTGGAGATGGTACACTTATATCAGTTACTAGAAGATCTTTTAAATATCAAAAAGCAGTTATGGGTATAAATCTTGGAAAATTAGGTTTTCTTACAGATATTATGCCAAATGAACTAGAGATATTTTTAAAACATTTTTTAAAAGATGACTATAGAATAGATCATCGTATGATGATAGAAGCTAAAATAAACAATAAAACTATTGTAGCATTTAATGATATTGTAATATCAAGAAAAGAACTTACAGGTATGATAGAACTCGATGGATTTATAGATAATAAGATTTTCAATCATTATAATGGAGATGGGCTTATTATCTCAACTCCTACAGGATCAACTGCATATAATCTATCTTGTAATGGTCCTATAGTTTATCCACTAACAGATGCTTTTATAGTAACACCTATTTCAGCACACTCCTTAACTCAAAGACCATTAGTACTTCCAGCTAATTTTAAAATATCTTTTAAAAATATTGATACAAGTGATGCTGTAGTTATAATAGATGGTCATGATACATATAATTTAACTCAAGATTGTACAATCTCTATTAAAATTGCATCATCTAAAGCTAAATTAATACATAAAACTCAAAGAAATTATTTTGAGGTATTAAGTAATAAATTAAATTGGGGAACAACTTAATCTTTTTTAATATTTTATCTATAAAGTAATTTTATAGTTCCTAAGATAAATAAAGTTATAGCATAACTAGAATAACTTTTATCTAAAAATAGTATAAAAAATGCACCAAAAATAAATACAAACCCACCTAAAATTGGTTTTATATACCCTTTTACCTCTTTTGATAAAAATTCTAATTGTGCATTTGATATCTCAATAGAAAGATCCCCTTTATTTGCTTTTGAGATAGCTGATTTAAAATCTTTTAAGATAAATGGTATATCTATAATCTCTTGCTTTAAAGTATCTACTATACTATCATTAGCTCCTAATGCTTTTGGAATATTTTTTTGTAATACTGGTAGGATATCTTTTACCCCATTAAAATTTTCTATATAAGTAGTTCCTAGTCCTTCTATAATAGCACTAACTCTTAGGATATAAATTGCATCACTAGGTAATTTAAAAGGAAAATTTCTTGTAGTTTCTAGCACCTCAAAAGCTAATTTTTGCATAGATTCACTTGAAAGATTTGTATTTGAAAATATATCAAACATCTTTTGACTAAAAAGTGCCATTTGACTTACAGGTGCTTCATATGAGATAGTACCTAACTTTTTATTTGCATAGATATATGCTTCATAGTCTTGCTCATTTGCTGCTTTTATAAGCTCTATTATAGCTATTCTTGTATCATTTGAAATAGTTTTTACCATACCAAAATCTAACAATACTATTTTAGACTCTTTTGTTATAAAAATATTTCCAGGATGTGGATCAGCATGAAAATAACCTTTTAATAACATCTGTGTAGTATAAAAATCTACTAAATTTAATATAACTTTTTTAAAATCAATATTATATTTAAAAATATTTTTTTTATCATCAAATCTAAATCCCTCTTCAAAACTCATCACTATAGCATCATTTGAACAAAATTGTTCATAAGGTTTTGGAAAAATAATATCACTATCTTTATATATTTGTGAAAATTTTATAAGATTATTTAATTCTGTTGTTAAATTTACCTCTTCTTGTATCATATTTGCAAACTCTAATATAACAGCATCTATAGAATTTTTAGTATAAAAAGAAAAAAATGGAGAAAAGAGCTTATTAAAAAAAGTGATAATTTTAATATCTGCTAAAACTTTTTTTTCAATCCCTTTTCTTCTTAATTTTACTGCTACTTTAGTATCATCTTGTAAATATGCTATATGTACTTGACCTATAGAAGCTGATGCTATTGGTATAGATACAAACTCTTTAAAAATAGTTTTATCTTCAAAAGATCTATTAAATACCTCTTTAAAATCAGTTTGATCCATATATGGCAATTGATCATGAAGTTGTTTTAATTCATCTAAGTATTCAGTAGAAAAAAAATCAGCCCTTGTAGCTAAAACTTGAGCTAATTTTATAAAACTAGCTCCTAAAGTAGATATAGTAGTTTTTAATTTTTTTGGTTTTAAAGGTTTAAAAAAAAGAAAATTATCTTTTCTTTTTATAACTAAAAAAAGTGTAAGTAAAAAAGTAAAAACACCATATATCCTAAGTGGTGAGTATAATTTTAAATAAGATAACAAATCAGTTTTTACCTTTATTTAATTCTTCTTTTAATTCTTTTATATCATCTTTTGTAGCAAGACCTAGATCATCTATTATCTCTTTTATCATAGATTGTAGTTCATCTTTTAATTTTTGGTTTTCATCTTTTCCTTTTTCTTGAAGAGATTGCAATATATTTTTACCATCTTCTAGTTTTATCTCATTTTCAACCTTTTGTTTTAAAACAGATGCAACACCTAAACTTGTATAAATCATATCTTTTAACATATCTTTCACCTTTTATTTTAAATTTTATGGTACAATTATATACTATATATTATAAAAAGGATTTTATAAATTGATAAAAAGATTTTATTTAAAAAATTATCTATCATTTACAGAATTAGAATTAGAGTTTCAAAATGGACTTATAGTTTTTACAGGTCCAAGTGGTGCTGGAAAATCTATACTTTTTAGTGCTATTTTATCACTTTTTGGTTCTAGTAATGCTAAAGCACAAATATCAGAAATTTTATTAAATGATACAAATATAACAGATGAAAACTACTATATAGATAAAGATGATGAAATAGTAATAAAACT
>JAMOPZ010000438.1 GCA_027064245.1 Campylobacterales bacterium | reverse complement strand
TTGAATATTTGTAGTTATATCTTCTAAAAATAGATTAGCTACACCTATAGAGGCATTATTATTTTTTAATGTTGTATCTATTTTGTCTAAAGCAGATATTTGAGTATTTATAGTTTTTTGATAAGTTTCTATTTTAGATATTCGATCTATAAAGTTAATAATACTATTTGTTGTATTTGTATCATTATAATTTGATATTATATTAATTTTATCTATATCACCATGATTTTGATCAAAATTATTTGATCTATTAAAATTACCTAAAATCTGTGTAGAAGTAACAATATGTTGATGACTTTGTGTAGGTAAAATTTGCATAATATACTCCAAATATATAAATTATAAGGTTATTATATAATATATTTGATAGTATGTTTCTTAAAATAAGATAAATTATAAGAGAAATTTATAAATTTCTCCTATTTTAACATATTTTAGTATCGACCACCTCTATCTCTACTTCGATTTCTATCTCCACCAGATCTATTTCTACTTCGGTTCCTATCTCCACCAGATCTATTTCTGTCTCCATTTCGATTTCTACTTCTATTTCGGCCTCGTGAGTTTCCTCCTCCACCTTTACCCTCTTTTGCTCTTTTTAGTAAAAATTCAATATCTTTTTTTGTTTTTCCTATATTATCTTTACCATTTATTTTTGTTTGTTTAAGAAGTAATGTAGCTAACTTATATGTAATTGTAGAAAGTTCAAAATCCTCTTTTAAAGTATCAATAAAATCATATATTTTTTCATCTATTTCTATCTCTTTAATACTATTTTTTAGATCTATAACTGCTTTATCTTTAATAGCACTTTTATTTGGTACTATTTTACTTTCAATATTACTTCCTACATCTTTTTGTATCTTGTGAAGAGATCTAAATTCAGCTGGAGTTACAATAGATACAGCCATACCCTCTTCACCACCACGACCAGTTCGTCCAATTCTATGAACATAACTTTCACTATCAAAAGGAAGCTGATAATTAAATACATGAGATACACCTTTTACATCAAGACCCCGTGCTGCGACATCAGTTGCTACTAAAACTTCAAGTGTATCACTTTTGAAAGCTTTTATAACCTCTTCTCTTTGTCTTTGCTCCATATCTCCATGAAGTCCTTTTGCACTATAACCTTGAGATACAAGATAAGTTGAAAGTCTATCAACATCTCTTTTCATCTTACAAAATACTATAGCTTTACTTGGATTTTTAAAATCAAAAAGTCTAATTAATGCATCATCTCTTTCATACTCTTCAACTACATAAAAAGATTGTGTAATTTTTGCATTTGTCATCTCTGATTTTGTTACAGTGATAAAATGTGGATCTTTTAATATTTTTTGAGCTAATTTTTTAATAGGTGCTGGCATAGTTGCACTAAACATAAGTGTTTGCTTTCTATTTTTTAAATATTTAAAAATCTCTTTAATATCATCTAAAAAGCCCATATCCATCATCTCATCAGCTTCATCTAAAACAACATAATCAGGATCTATAGAGATCTGATTTTTTGATAAAAGATCAAGAAATCTTCCTGGAGTTGCTACAATTATACCTGCATTTTGGATATGTTTTATTTGTCTTGAATAAGATGTTCCACCATATACTGTTGCTGTTTTGATATTTAAAAATTTACCAAATTTAAATAGCTCATCACTTACTTGAATAGCTAATTCTCTTGTAGGAACTACTACTACCATCTCTACATTTCCTGTACATTTCATCATATTTAGAACTGGCAATCCAAATGCTGCTGTTTTTCCTGTACCCGTTTGTGCTTGTGCTACTATATCTCTACCACTTAATACTGCTGGTATTGCTTCTTCTTGTACAGGAGATGGTTGTGTAAATCCTGCTACTTCTACTGCTTTGTTTAATTCACTTTTTAAGTTAAATTCTTTGAATGTCATATTTTATTGACCCTTTATTTAATTTCATAGGGGAATCTCTAAAATAACAAACATTTTACTTTAACTTATTTTTAAGATTTCCTATATTAAGACCATTATATCTAAATATTGCTTAAATGAAACATTAGTCTATATTTATAAAAAAGGTAATATTAATTTAAAAGATGCACCTTTATATTCTTTATCGTTAAAAGTGTATATCTTATTTTCCACTTTAATATCACCTTTCATACCTTCAGTTATAATATTATATACCATATGTAAGCCCAATCCAGTACCTTGTGATTTATGCTTTGTTGTAAAATATGGTTCAAAGATTTTTGGTAATACATTTTCTGGAATACCTCCTGCATTATCTTTAAACTCTATTATTATTTTATTGTTATCAATTTTTTGTGATATAAAAATATATCTATTATCCTCATCATTATTTTCAACTAAAGCATCTTTTGCATTATTAAATATATTTATAAAACATTGTAATAATTCATTTGGATAACCTTTTATCTCATCATTTTCAACAAGATCCAAAATAACTTGTATTTTATATGTTTTTATAGATGATTCAACAATTTTAAGAAAAGAATCTGTTTTATTTCGAAGTTTAAAAGATACTTGTTTAGAATCACCTTTTACATAATTTTTAAAATCATCTATAGTTTTTGAAAGATACTGAGCATTTTCATCTATAATTTCACATAATTTAAATAACTCTTGATCTGAAAGTATTCCATACTCTTTTTTTAAGTGTATACCTGAAGCGCTTGTAGATATAACAGAAAGTGGCTGTCTCCATTGATGTGCAATATTACCTATCATCTCCCCCATAGATGCTAATTTTTCTGCTTCTAAAAGCTTTAAATGTTGTTTCTCAAAATCTTTCTTAGCTGTAATATCGTGGCGAATTGCCATATAACCTATGATTTTATCATTATCAAATTCAGGCTCAATATTTGCCAATACCCAATAATATGATCCATCTTTTTTAATATTTCGTAATTCACCTTGCCAAACTTTTCCTTGCTTTATAGTATTCCACATATCTGCAAATAACTCTTTAGGTGTAGAAGCATCTCTTACAATATTATGAGATTTTCCTATTAATTCTTTTTTACTATATTGAGATATTTCACAAAATGCATCACTAACCTCTGTTATTATCCCTTTTGTATTTGTTCTAGAATATATAATATGTTTACTCATAATATCCATATTTTTTTGTAATTGTTGAGATTTTTTTTCTATAATCTTTTGTAATTTTTTTAAATCTTTATTTTTTTTATTTAAAATATATTGTCTATATATAAATAAAATAATAACAATAAAAACTACAAACAAAATTTTAAAAATAAAGTCATAATCTACAGTTTGTTTAATATTAGAATCTATCCATCTATTATTAATATTTTTATGCTCTATTTTTGAAATAGAGTGCAATGCCTTATCTAAAATTGATGTTAATATTGGTTTATCATTACTAACTGCAATAGAAAGCTTATATATCATATCTGTATATCCTGCGATATGTAAATTATTTAATGCAAATTGAGTAATATAATATGAAGCTACAGGTAAAGTAGCAATAGTATAATACGCTTCTCCAGAAGAAACTTTTTTTAAAGCTTCTAGATAATCTTTTGTTTCAATTATTTTAATATTTGGATATTTTGATTTTAATTTTGCAATAAGACCTGAGCCTTTTTTTCTAGCTATAGTTTTATCTAATATATTTTCTAAAGAATCAATAAAAGGTTTATTATTTTGTGTAATTATTGCTAATTTAAAGTTTAGATATGGTTCTGTAAAGTATGCATATTTTTCTCTTTGCTTAGTTTTAATAGCAGCAGGAAGAATATCACATCTTTTCTCTTTTAAAAATTGTTGAGATTGACTCCAACTTGATGTTGGTATAGTTTTAAATTTTATATCTAATTTTTTTTCTATTAATCTTAAAGTATCTATGGCAATACCATCTATTTTTAGATTATTCCCATCTTGTGCAAATTCGATTGGTTTCCAATTTGGATTATTGCACATTCTTATAACTTTATGATTATTTAACCAATTTTGTTCATCTTCTGCAAGATTTATAGTATTTGCAAATAATACAGTAGAAAAAACCATAAAAATTAATAAAGTTTTTAATTTTATTTTCACAATTATATCCTTAGGATTTACTTAATAAGAGTTTACTCAAAATAAGTTTAAAATTATACTTCTTAATTAAAAAACTTTCTTTCTTTTTTTAAAGAATCCATACTCTCTTTTATATAAACCGTATGTTTTTTTAAAAAAGATATATTCTTATGATATAATTCAGATAACTCTACTGCTTGAGGATATGTAAGATCGGTATAAAATGGTTTTTGTTCTAAATCATTTATATACTTATTTACCCATTCCTCTAACAATAAAGCTCTTTGTTCATCATCTAAAGAGTCTATATATTTAAGTCTTTTAAGAGCTTCTACAGCCCTGTTTCGTCTTTCCATGCTTCTATAAGACCTCTTACTACTTTTTGTACTTGAGCAATAGCATTTAAGTTATTGTCAATACCTGCACTAAATAATGTCTCTATTTGATACAAATATAAACCATCAAGATAATATGCTATATCCCCACCATCAAAATCAAGCACATTTCTTAGCTCATCAAATATGGCTATAGATCTATTTATATACTCAAATTTTTCTTCAATATCATCATTATCAATAGCATTCTCAACAAACGATAAATACCTAAGCAAGCCCTCATATAACTTTAATACAAGCATATAAGGGTTGTCAGTCACCGCTGCTTGTTTATTATAAACATCTAATCCCATACTTAAACTCCACAAACTTTTTTTGAATTATATTATATTTTTACTTAAAAGCTGCATATCAACTAATCTTTTGGAGGATGTTCTATTATCATCTTTAATCCAGCAAATGAACTTTCCATTTGAGATATAAGAGCACCATATGCAACAAATTGTGTTGCCATTGCATCATATTTATCATCTATAGTTTTTTGCGCTTTCTCTTTTTCATCTTCAAGTTTTATTTTTCTATCTGCCATTGCATCACTATATTGATACATTAGTCCATCTCTTAAATCAAGATTTACAAAGTATTCTTTCATTTTTGTACCAATACCTTTGTCTTCAGATACTCCGGTAAAAAGTGTTTTTATATCATCTGGATTATCTGTTATTGCTTTTCCTAGTATCTCTTTATCATAAGATAGATGCCCTTTTTTATCAAAAGAAAAACCATAATTAAATGCGCTTAGATCATCATCTCCATATTGACCAAAAAACATATTTTTAAGATCTGATTCTATAGTTCTAAATGTACCTAAATCTTTTATAGAACTATCTGCTGAGTATAATTCTTCATCTATAAGATCAACTACAGCATTATATTTTTCTACTATATCATCTATAGCTGGTATTATGCCTGATGTATCTTTTTTAATAGATAAAGTTGAACTCTCTCCATCACCATCTACTTTATTTGCAGTAATTGTTAAACCATTTGCTAATTTTATACTATCTGTTGAAACATCATAATCAACACCATCTATAGTAGCCTTAAAATTTTGAGCAGTTAATACATGATTATCTGCATTATCAGTATTGTCATCATCATCAACATCACCATCACCATCTGTATCATTAGCAAGCTTTAAATCAACACCAGTTTCAGATATAATTAAAGCATTGTCAACTCCTGTATTAGCACTTTTTATAACAATCCTATAATCATTATCTCCTACTTGCTCCACAGAAGCTGTAAAATTTTCATTGGCATTTATATCTTTTGCAAGATCTTCATAACTTTTATCCTCTGTTGAAAAATCTACACCATTGATTGTAATTTTATCTCCATCATCTTGACCACCATCTATATCAGCAGTCGGATCTGAAAATTTATCTGTTTGAAAAACATCTTTTTGTGCAAGTTGATCTACATGTACTGTTGTAGTACCCTCATCTAATTGTGTTATATCAGCAGCATCAAACAGCGCTGCACCACTTCCACCAGCTGCAGCACTTACTTGATTAAAAACATTTGTTTTTGGAGAATATAGATCAAAAGCATTTGAAGTAGACATTAAATCACTAAAAGATGATTTTATTTCATCTATTTTTTCCAACTCCTTATCCCAAGTTTCTAAATCTTTATCTATTGGTTCTATTTTAGCTTTTTCATCTACTGCTTTTAGTTTTTCTATTATATCTCCACTTAAAGATTTACTAGCATCACTACCAAAAACACCTATTGTACTATATTTTGATGTTGTTGTGTTTGTTACTTCTGTTGCCATTTTATACTCCTTATATTAAATTTATCTTACCATATTTAAAATTGTATCTAAAAGTTTATCTACAACTGTTATCATTTTTGCATTTGCTTGATAAGCTTTTTGATATTTCATAAGATCAACTAATTGTGCATCATTATCTACTTTTGTTAGTTTATCATAACTTGTTTCTATAGATTCTCTTACAGCTTTTTGAGACTCCTCTTTAAATTTTATAGTCTCTCTATCCTCTGCTATATCAAATCGCAAAGATTGATAAAATTCAGAAAATGAACTTTTATTTTCACCTGTACCATCAAAATCAATATCATCTTTCCATTGTATAGTAGATAGATAATCAAGATTATCTTGAGTTAATGTATTTGCAGCATTTATATTAAATTTTAATGACTTTACATCACTTCCAGTAAAAAGATTTAAACCTACTGCTTTATCATAATCCTTA
>JAMOPZ010000437.1 GCA_027064245.1 Campylobacterales bacterium | reverse complement strand
ACAAAACCATCAACCCTTTGGTGGTATTCAAGTGATACTTTCTGGTGATTTTTTTCAGTTACCTCCGATTTCTAAAGGATTTAAAGAGAAAAGATTTGCATGGCAAAGTCCATCTTGGAAAGATTTAAATCTACAAACTTGCTACTTAGAGAAAAAATTTAGACAAAATGATGATAAACTTATCTCTATACTTGATGATATACGAAGTGGACACATATCTACTGCAACTTATGATATATTAAATTCAAGATTAAATAAAGAGTTAGATATAAAATTTACCCCTACAAAACTATATACACATAATATAGATGTAGATAAAATTAACTCTCAAGAGTTAGAAAAATTAGATACAAAAGCATATACTTTTGAATATGAATACGAAGGTGCAAAATCAAATATAGAGAAACTTTTTAAATCTTCACTGGTTCAAGAAACTATTACACTAAAAAAAGATGCAGTTGTTATGTTTATAAAAAACAATCCTGAAAAAGGGTATATAAATGGAACTACTGGAGTTGTAATAAACTTTAGTAAAGTTGATAAACTACCAATTGTAAGACTTGCTAATGGATATATAGTTACTGTTGAGTATGATAATTGGTCTATGGAAAATGAACAAGGTAAAGCAATAGCAAAAATATCTCAAATACCCTTAAAACTTGCATGGGCAATTACAATACATAAATCTCAAGGTATGACACTAGATGCTGCTCAAATAGATCTATCAAAAACTTTTGAAGTAGGACAAGGTTATGTAGCACTTTCACGAATAAAAAATATTGAGGGATTACAGCTTATTGGATTTAATGATACAGCTTTAATGGTAGATCCTTTAATTTTAAGTATAGATCACAGAATAAAACAAGCCTCAATTAGAACAAAAGAAACAATAGAAAATTATAGTGATGAGCAACTTGAAGCTTTATATATCTCTTATATAAAAAAGCTTGGTGGTACTTTAAATAGTCAAATAATTAGAGAAGAAAAAGCAAAATTAACTGAAAAAAAAGATATAAAAATAGAAGTAAAATTACCATCACATATAATCACAAAAAATGTAATGGCTAATTTTGATACATTAGAAAAACTTGCAATTGCTAGAGATGTTAGCATTGGTACTATTATAAATCATTTTAGTTTACTAAAAAAAGAAAATATAAAAATAGATATTTCAAAATATTTACCATCTTTAGAAACTATAAATCTAATAAATCAAGCTATTAAAACTATAAAAGAAAAAAATAATAAAGATGATTTTAGCGAAGATGGAAAAATACGACTAAAACCAATCTTTACACAATTAGATGAAAAAATTAGCTATGATGATATTAAATTAACACTACTATAAAATCTTTTATATCGATGCTAATAAACTTTCCTTATATTTTTTAATATCAAAATCTTTTATATCACTTACTCCATCCTCTATAGCTGCTTGCGCTACTGCTGGAGCCACCCATGTTAATACACTTTTATCAAACGGTTTAGGAATAATATACTCTTTTGAAAAACTTATATCTTGACCATTATAAGCATCTTTTACATAAGAAGGAACATCCTCTTTAGCTAAAGAAGCTAATGCAACTGCTGCAGCCATCTTCATATTTTCAGTTATCTTTTTAGCTTGTACATCTAATGCACCTCTAAATATAAAAGGAAATCCCAATACATTGTTTACTTGATTTGGAAAATCACTTCTTCCTGTTCCAATTATAGCATCATCTCTTACCTCTTTAATTTCACTAGGTAATATCTCTGGAGTTGGATTTGCAAGAACTAATATAATAGGATCTTTTGCCATAGAAGCTACCATCTCTTTTGATACAGTTTTAGCAACACTAAGTCCCAAAAGCATATCTGCATCTTTTAGAGCATCTGATATTGTTTTATCATTTGTCTTTATAATAAACTCTTTTTTATACTCATTTAGATCATCTCTTGTATGGTTTATCACACCTTTACTATCACACATAAGTATATTTTTAGCACCAAGCTTTTTATACATCTTAGCACATGTCATAGCAGCAGCTCCTGCACCACTTATTACTATTTTCATATCTGGTATTTTTTTGTTTACTAACTCACTTGCATTTATAAGTGCTGCACTTGTAATAATAGCAGTTCCATGCTGATCATCATGCATAATAGGTATATTTACCCTTTTTTGAAGCTCTTGTTCTATAAAAAAACATTTTGGAGCTTTAATATCTTCTAGATTAATCCCTCCAAAACTAGGAGCTAATGCTACACAAATATCAACTATTTTTTGTGGATCTTTTTCATCTAATTCTATATCTACCCCATCAACATTTGCAAATTTTTTAAATAATACAACTTTACCCTCCATAACAGGCTTTGATGCTAATGGACCTATATCTCCCAAACCTAATACAGCAGTACCATCACTTATAACAGCTACAGTATTACCTTTTGCTGTATATTTATATGCTAATGATTCATTAGCCTCTATTATTTTACAAGCAACTGCTACTCCTGGAGTATATGCCATTGATAGATCTTTTTGAGTGTTACAATTTTTTGTTAAATTTGTACTTATTTTACCACCTTCGTGATATTCTAAAATCTCTTTATCTGTTAAATTCATATTATTTTACCTTTATTTTATTTTGATTATATCATATTTTTAAGTTTTTTAGCTATGATAAAAATATGAAAATAGCGATAATTACAATAAATAAGCCAAGTTTAAACAGTGGATTAAAACTACAAAATTTACTAAAAGAGTATAATACTACATTGTATTGTTCAAAAAAAACACCCTTAAAAGATATAGATACAAATAACATTGTACTATATAATAAATTAGATGATATCTTTTTAACTGGATGGGAAAAATATGATATTATTATATCTATTTTAGCTGTAGGAGCAGTTGTAAGAAAAATAGCACCATATCTAAAAAACAAAGAGACAGACCCTGCAATAATAGTAATAAATTTAGATTTAAACAAAATAATACCAATATTAAGTGGTCACCTAGGTGGTGGAAATAAATTTAGTTTTATTTTAGCAAAAAAATTAAATGCCATAAATTTTATCACAACAGCAACAGATCAAACAAATACAATAGCATTTGAGATGATTGCTAAACAAAATAATTGGAATATAAAAAATTTAAAATCATTAGCAAATATCTCAAATAGACTTTTAAATAATCAAAAAGTAAAAATATATACATATAAAAATTTATTTGATATTTTACCATCTAAAAAAAACTTAGAATTAATTACTATAGAAGATATAGATCAAAATAGTATCTTAATAACACCTTTTAACCTACAATATTCAAATTTATTATTACAACCACAAGTTTACTTAGGAATTGGTTGTAATAGAGATACACCATATAAATATATAGATAAAGCTGTAAAAGAATTTTTAAATAAATACAATCTACATATAAAACAAATCTCAAATATTGCTTCTTTTGAAGCAAAAAAAGATGAAAAAGCTCTTCTTCAATTTGCACAATATTATAATTTTGATATAAAATTTTATAATAAAAAAGATATTAATAATTTAAAACAAGATTTTACAACAAGTGCATCTACAAAATTCTTTGGTCTTAAAGGGGTAGCAGAGCCTAGTAGTATTTTAATATCTCAATATAAAGAGTTAATTATAAAAAAAGAGGTTTATTATAACTCCATTACAATAGCAGCTTCTATATAAAATTTAAGGTAATATTCAAGAAAAATAGGATATAACTCGGTTGAAATTTTAAATATAGGATTGTATTATGTCTTTAATAATAACAGATGAATGTATAGCTTGTGATGCATGTAGAGAAGAGTGTCCAAATGAGGCAATAGAAGAAGGTGATCCAATATATCTTATTGACTCAGATATGTGTACAGAGTGTGTTGGAAGCTATGATGAACCTCAATGTATAGAGGTATGTCCTGTTGATTGTATTATCCTAGATCCTGACAATCAAGAAACAGCTCAAGAGCTACAATTTAAATTTGAACAATTAGAAAAAGAAGAGTAATCTTTTTTTTCTAAAACTTTGAACTAAATAAAATTTTATATATTATTAATTTTAAAGTCTCTTTTTACTTGATCAATTAATATATCAATTTTTCTTTTTATATCTGGATTATTTATTTTTACATTAAATATTTTAATGTTTTCAAATAAAGGAGTTAATTGAATAACTGCATTTTGAGAAATAGTTATATCACTTTTTATATTTGAATTCAATTCAATCAATAGTAAAACCATGTTGTAATTACCAAGTAACACTGCATAAGTAATTGGCAATATCCCATGGTTATCAGTTATATTTTTTATATTTTTATCAAAATAATCTATTCTCTTTATAGCTTCAATATGATTATGCCAAACAGCAATATGTATAGCACTTCTTCCAATTTCATCAGTAATAGTATAATCAAATCGTACAATAGTAGTAAGTATATTAAAAAGTTCCATATTACATTTTGTTTCTAATATCTTATGAACAATTGTATATCCATCTTTATCTTGATGATTATGATTTAATTTAGAACTTAAAAGCATACTAATATTATTTGCAAAATCAATATTGGTATTATCATTTTTAAATACATGATAGATATATTCAAAAAGTATGTTATTACCAGATATATTATTAGCATGAATATTTAAACCATATTTTATATATAATTTAAACAGTTGATAATGATCATAAAAAAGTGGTTGAAAAAATAGAGGATTACCTTTGGAATCAAAATAACTAAGATCCTCTTTGTTATTTTGTAATAACTGTTCTAAAATATCTATATAATCTACATTATCATCTAATTTTGATAACAAATATTGATTATTTAACCTTTTTTTATTATCAATATGCAATATAATATTATTTAATATCTCAAAAAGTGTTTCACCATCACTATTTTGAGATATAGTACTAGTACCATGTTTTATTAATAATAAAGCAATATTAATATCACCTTTTAACACAACATCTAATAATGCTACTTTATTTGCCATTGTAGTTTCTTATGTTCCATTGTATAGTTTCATTAGCATATATAGGTACAACTTTTTCATCACCTTTTTCATAATACGATGGGACTTTAAACTCTTTTTTCTCTAATACTATAATTTTTGATGATGGTTTCATATTGTATATTTTACAAGCATTATTGCTTATAAATTTTTGTAAATTTTCTATTTTATTATTTTTATCAAAAAATTCTGCTAACACTTGAAGAGCAATAGGAGATGTAAAAACTCCAGCAGCACAACCACAATTCTCTTTTGCATGTTTTGGATGTGGTGCAGAATCACTACCAAACATAACTTTTGGATGAGCTTCAAGAGCTACTTTTTGCAATGCTTCTCTATCTTCATATCTTTTTGCTATTGGCTTACAAAATAGATGTGGTTTTAACATACCTCCTGCTACATCATCAAGAGTTATCAAAAGATGATGTAAAGTAATAGTTGCATAAAGATTATCATATTTATCCAACATCCTAACAGCATCTTTTGTAGTTATATGTTCCATTATAATTTTTAATTTAGGAAATGCAATAGCTAAACTTTCATATACACTCATAAACTCTTTTTCTCTATCCATAACAAAACCATTTGTTTCACCATGTATACAAAGTGGAATATTAAGTTCAGACATTGCATTTAGCGTAGGAGCAAGTGCAACAGTATCTATAGATTCTACACCACCTTCACTATTAGTTGTAATTCCAGCAGGATAAAGTTTAATAGCACTTATACTATCTTTTACAGATTCTAAAAACTCTTTTGAATATGGTTTAAAAAATAATGTCATAAATGGTGAAAACTGGTCATTGCCAATTGCTCTTAATATTCTATCTTTGTATTCTAATACAGCTTCTTTAGTATCAACAGGTGGCACAAGATTTGGCATAATAATTGCCCCTGCAAATGTAGAAGATGACAAAGGTGCTACAAGCTCTAACATCTCGTTATCTCTTAGATGAAGATGCATATCAAAAGGGCTATTTAGTGTAATAGTTTGCATTATAATTATCCTAATAAATTAAATTTTTTATGGAATCATTATACCTAAATAAAAGTTATATCAAATTAAAATAAAAGCAATCCGAAACTCTTTTAAATAACTCAATAGATAATCAAACGAAATTTATTTGGTGGTAAAAATCCAAAAATTGGTTCTTTATAAAAAGATTCATCTTTAAAGTTTATAAAAAAAAGTGTAGGAAAAATTTGAGTATAAAAAAGCTCCATTGGATAACTATTTTTTTTATCAGAAAATACAACTACACTTATATACTTTTCATTTATATATTTTATATATGGTTGATTACACAAAGTAGTAAACAGCATCTTTTTTGAATCTTTTGAATCTTTTTTTTGTAAAAAAAGTATTATAGGTTTATGCTGTTGTTTCGCTATTTTTAAAGCCTTCTCGTAATCCCAATACCATTTTATATGCTCTAATTTTAAGCCAAATAACATAGTAGTACAAAATAACATTAAACTAACTATTTTATAACTTTTCATAATTTATAATATCCCTTTTATAGTGTTATAGAAATGTTTAATATAACTATATCAAGCTTATATTAATCTTATGGCAAATTAAAATAAACCCATTCAGAGAAAAAAGCACATAAAAAAAGAGTCTTTAAAAGTTGGCGGCGACCTACGTTTCCACACCTGAAAGATGCAGTATTA
>JAMOPZ010000436.1 GCA_027064245.1 Campylobacterales bacterium | reverse complement strand
AAAAGAGGGACTTTTAGTAGGTATTAGCTCAGGAGCTAATATATATGGAGCTAATAAAATATCAAAAAAATATAAAAATAAAAAGATTATAACTTTTCTATGTGATACAGCTGAAAGGTATTTAACCAGTGAGTTATTTTAAAAAATTACTGTGTTAATTTTTCACAATAGATATTTTTTTTAATATTACAATCAAAAGTAAAATTATCTTTATCATATATAAACTCTACAAAATCCGTCGAGTTTACATATGCATTATAACTGTTATTGGATATCTTTTCCCAAGAACCACCTGATTTTGAAGATATTATATTATAATCTATAACTTTTTTAAATAATAATTCATCTTTATCTAAATTTTCTTGCTCAAAATTATCTTCACCTTTTAAGATAAAATTTGTTTTATATCTAGTAAGACCTTCTCTTATGGCTGAAATATCACTTTTTAGTTTTACAATATTTGCTTTTTCTAGTGTATTTGAAAATTTAGGTATAGCAACTGTTGCAATAATTGCTATAATTGAGATAGTAAAAATAAGCTCCAAAAGAGAAAAAGCTTTTTTCATAATATTACTATTTCTAACTCCAACTCTATATCAAACTTATCTTTTACTTTTTGTTTTGCTTTTTTTATAAGTTTTATAGCTTCATCAAAAGTACCACCACCTAAATTTACTAAAAAATTAGCATGTACAGAACTAAATGCCATACCACCTATAGTATAACCTTTCATATCAACTTTTTCTAGTAGATATCCTGCACTATGTTCTTTTGGATTTTTAAAACAACTTCCAGCACTAGGTAATTTTGGTTGATTATCTCGCATTAAATTAAAACTTTTTTGAAGCTCTTTATTGTACCCTTTTTCTATATTAAAAACAGCATCATATATAACACCATTGATTTTTGTATATCTATAACTATATTTAATATCATCTTTTAATAAAATATCTCCATCTATATTGACACTATACAGATGATCAAAAATTTCCCATTTTTTAAGTCCTGCATTCATCTTAACTAATCCACCAATATTTCCAGGTAATTTTGCTAACAACTCAAAATTGGCAATATTATTTTTCTTGCAATAACTTAGCAATCTTCCACTAGGTGTAGATGCACCTACTATTAATTTACTGTTTTTTTGTAAAATATAATTAAAATCTTCTCCTAATATCGCTAAAGGAGGAGGTGTTGTAGATACCAACAGATTATTTCCACGACCTACAACAGTATATTTAGAATAATCACCTATCTCATTTATAACCTCAACTTTAATTTTTGGTCCTATATGAATAGATGTATATTTTTTAAAATCTATACTTTGTTTCATTATGAATTTCGCAACTCTTTATATTCACTAGGTATTAAATAATCTTGTGCTTTTACAAGCTCTTTATAAAAACCATGCTTATAACCTAACTCATAAAGTTTATCTAAAGCTTTAAATTGAAGAGGACTTAGATCAATAGAATCATCATTTGCATACAAATTAAGATAAGTTTGCAAAGTATCATGATCTACTCTTATTAGATCTCTTTGAAGAAGCATTTTTGATAATAATAATTTATTTTTATTTGCAACATCAACTGCTTTAATAAGTGTATTTTCATACTCTATAGCCTTATTTATAGGTATGCTTCGTCTTAAACACATACCACCAAGTGGTAGGGGCAACTCTTGATTACCTGAAAGTTCTTGCCAAATATCCCAAAGCTCAGCCTCAACTTCTAATTTTTCATCATAAGTTAAAATAGACTCATGTATTAATACCCCTGCATCAACTGTTCCATCTAATACAGCTTGTTCTATCTCTAAAAAATTCATATAGACAATTCTAGCTTGAGGATATTTTATTTTAAACAAAAGTGCATTTGTAGTATATTGACCACTTAGTGCAACCTTGAAGTTTCTTTTTAGTTGTTTATCTTTTAATTTTACAAGTTTTGGACCATAACCATCTCCAAAACTAACTGCTGTTTTAAGAAGTGCAAAATCATCTTTAACCAAAGGATATAGTGCAAAACTAATAGCACATATATCATATTCACCTTTTAGTGTAGCTTGATTTAATGTTTCTATATCTTGTGCTAAATTTCCAAAAATAGTATCAGCTGCTTTTACCCAACCAAATTTTATAGCATAGTACATAAAAATATCATCTGCATCTGGTGAATGTGCTACAATTATTTTATCCATATTTTTTCCTAATCTTTATTTAAATTTTGAGCTTTTTGAATATCTCTTTGATATTTATATATCATAAAATCATATATCTTCGTACCACTATTTTTTCTAAAAAATAACCACATCTCAACAAATCTAAACAAAATTTTATAAAAAGCAGTAAAAGGGATAGCATAGCTTAGAAGAGATTCCCATCTTTTATTTGGATAGTATTTCTCAAATTCAATATTTAACTCTTTTAAAGTATCACTATGTTCTTGCATTTTTTGAGGATCTGCAGAACTAAATACATTTATAGCAACAAATATATTGATAAAAAACATCAAAGCATTTAAATTCCAACCAAGTACAAAAATATCTTCATAACTCATATGTAATTAACTCCATAATATAATTTTTTACATATCATAACATATTCAATCTTACAATCTTATTGCTACACCATAATGCTAGATCTTCATCATGTGTAATAAGTAAAATACCCACCTTATCTAAAAACTTTATCAACACTTGCATAGTTTGAAGGGCTATTATATTATCCAATGCACTTGTAGGTTCATCTGCTAATATAAGATCTGGTTTCATCATCAATGCTCTTAAAATACTAGCTCTTTGAAGCTGACCACCACTTAAACTAAATGGTTTTTTATCTAATAATTTTATATCCAATTCTAACTCTTTTGCATAAAAATAAAACTCATCAAGATTTATATCTATTACTACATCTTTTATTTGATTTACTATAGTATAAGCAGGATGAAACGAGCTATAAGGATCTTGATATATTGAAGAGATTTTTTTTACTTTTATTGTTCCATCTATAGGTTTTAGATTATTAGTAATAAGCTCAAAAAGTGTAGTTTTACCACTACCACTTTCACCTACAATAGATACTATTTCACCCTTTTGTAAAGATAATGAAAAATCTTTATATATAAGTTTATTTTTTTTATACCCAAAAGATAAATTACTTATCTTAAGAATATTATTTTGCATTTTTTAAAGCTTTTGCTTCTTTTAAATTTTTTACTTTTTCATCTTTTTTAATAGCATCTTGAAGATCAGCAGTAGAATCAAACAGTAATCCATCCATCATTTTTTTACTATCATCAAACTGACCACCTTTTATACCCCATATAAAAATACCTAAAAGTATAAAACTAATAATAATACCAACTGCTAATTCTAACCATAATATTGCACTATTATCCATACTATTACCCTAAAATCTTTTTAATTATCAATAATAATTTTATCTTATTAAGAGGTTTTGTAAGCCATGCCTTTGCATCTGTTTGTTGCCCTATTTTTCTTAGATTATTATAATGCAAAGGGACAATCAATACAATAGGAAGATATCTATACAAACTATTCTCTCTTAATTTATTTAAAAATACCATTGTTGTATCTTCACTTTTAAAAATATCTAAAAATAACATATCAATAGTACAAAATTTTAATATTCTATATGCTTCAACAAAATTTTTTGCTTTAAAAATAGTATATCCTGAAAGTTCATTTTCTTTGATTTCATCTACTAAAATATCACTTGTAATTATTAAAATAGTTTTTGTTTTAAATGCATCAAATTTTTTATTAAAATAAACTTTTAAAATTTCTACATTTTCATCATCTGTAAATCCCTCATTTGTATTTACAACAATCAATTTAATATAGTCTTTAATCTCAATAAAAAGATGCGCCAAATTACTATCAAATTTTAATTTACCATCTCGTACATCTTGAAGTAAATTCTCACTTTTATGAACAATATCAACAATATCAGTCATAAAAATAAGATCAGCAGTACCTTTTATAGTATGAATAGCACGAAAAAACTCATTTATTTGTTCAATATCATCTGTACCATCTTTAATATCCATTAAGATATTATTCATAATATTTATTTTGTTTAAGATCTCATCAAAAATAAAATTCTCTTCCATACTTACTCTTTATCTGCTAATTTATAAGATATATTTTGTGATTCTAAAAAATCTACAAAAACTTTAAAATATTTTAAAGCTTCCTTATCATCATAAGATGCAACAGATATCACTGTACTTCTCATATCTCCTTCAATTTTTGGTAATGATGAAAAATCTATATCTGTAGGTATAGTTTTCATAGTATCTACAAGATTATTTTCACTACAATATGCCACAAGTGAGTATCTATACTTTTGTTTATTTTTAGGATATAATTTATCTAATGCTTCTAAAATCATACTTTGTGACATAGAGGGAAATCCAGGAACAAAAAAGAATCTATCTTCTAGATAAAATCCAGGTACATTTGTAACTGGATTTTTTAATAATTTTGCTTTCAATGGTAAAGTAGCCATATTTATTCTATGAGGATAAGCATCATCTTTAAATTTATCCAAAATAGCTTTCTTTGCACCACTATTTACCTCCATATCACCTTGAGTAAAAACATTAGCAGCACAAACTCTAGTAAAATCATCAGGAGTAGCACCAATACCACCAAAACTAAACATTACAGAATCAGGATCGTTTTTCACTAAAGCAAAAACATCTTCTATAAATTTTGGTTCATCTTTTATAACAAAAGAGGCTTTTTGCTCCCATCCTCGTTTTAATAATTCTTTATTAAAAAAATCAAAATGTGCATCAACTCTTCTACCATTTAAAAGTTCTGAACCTATAATCACAGAATAAAAATTTTTCATATTAAGCCATTAACTAAATTTTACTTTGAATAAAATTATCCATCTCATCTACAATCTCTTGAATAGTTCTTTCACCATTTATCTTTGTAAGAAGATTTTTTTCTGTATAAAATTCTTGTATATCCAATAAAGGCTCTGTATAAACTTTCATTCTATTATTAAATACCTCATTGTTATCATCTGCACCTCTTGCACGACCAAGTACTCTATCTCTTGCTGTATCTTCACTTACAACAACCTCTATAACATTTATAAGTTCTACTTCACTCTCTGTTAAAAGATATTTATCAAGCTCTTTCATCTGTTCTGTACTTCTTGGATATCCATCAATCACCACTGTTGGTGTTGGAGCATTTTTTATAGCTGTTACAATTGTTTTAATAACTATCTCAATAGGTACTAAATCTCCAGCACTTATATATTTTTCTATTGTTTTACCAAGATCACTTCCTGTTGCTACTTCTGCCCTAAACATATCACCTGTACTATAATGAGTTATATCATCATGTTTAGCAGCAATTAACTCTGCATCTGTTGTTTTTCCACTTCCTGGAGCTCCGATAATTAAGAATAATTTTTTCATTGTTGTCCTTATATATTTAATATTTTTTTATTTACTAAAATCTAATTCATTTACAAGATTTATAAACTTTATAAAATCAAATGGTTTTAAAAGATAATTTGTTACACCAAGTGCTTCAGCACTTTTTATATATTCTGGTTCTGTGTGAGCAGACATAATAACCACAGGAATATCACACTTTAGCTCTTCTCTTATAGCTGCTATAAGTTCCAAACCATTCATAACAGGCATATTAATATCTGTAACAACTAAATCATAATCATTTTTTTCTTCTAATTTTTTTAATGCTACTGCACCATTATTTGCTGTTTCAAAATTTGCTTGTAATTTAGATAAAGTATCACCTATAATCTTACATAACTCCTCTTCATCTTCTACAAACAAAATTCTAATTGTTCTTAACTTCGCAATTTTATTTTGCATATTTATGCCTTTAATTCATCTTTGTGTACTACTGTTTCTATATCCATTATAACTAACATTTGATTATCTTCTAGTCTTACAAAACCTTTAAGATACCTAGGTGGTATTGAACTTCCCATATCTGAAACTGGATATAAAGATGAATTTTCAAGTCGTTGTACATCATCTACTTTATCTACAACTAAACCTACCATTCTATTATCATCAGTAATTACTGCAATAACAGCAGTATTTTCATCATATTTAACTTCACCTGTACCAAATTTAACTCTTATATCTAAAATAGGTACAACTTCACCTCTTAAGTTAATAAGACCTTTCACCCACTCGCTAGTATTTGGTAATACTGTAATAAGCTCTGGATAAGTCAATATCTCTCTAATTTTAGGTAACTCTATAGCATACTTCATACTACCTAATATAAATGTCATATATTCATCTGCATTTGTACTATTAAATTCTCTTTCATTTACACTCATTAATATCTCCTTTTAATTTATGTCCATTGTTTATATAAAGCTTCTGCTTCACTTATCTCTTGTTTACTAGGTTTTCTTCTACAAGATAGATATCCTCTACTACCATCACAAGACTCAAAAGGATACACTGTAGCAAATACCCAATAATAACCACCATCTTTAGTAGCATTTTTTACATATCCTGTCCATACTTGTCCTGATTTTACCGTATCCCAAAGAGACTTAAATGCAGCCTTTGGCATATCAGGATGTCTTACAATATTGTGTGGCTTTCCTATTAAGTCTTCTAGGCTATATCCCGCTATTTTACAAAAATCTTCATTTGCAAATGTTATTATACCTCTTTCATCAGTTTCACTTACTAAAAACGAAAACTCATCTAATACTATTTCACCAG
>JAMOPZ010000435.1 GCA_027064245.1 Campylobacterales bacterium | reverse complement strand
TAATTTCTTGTATTCTGTTTTGTTTAGATATAATGTTGATTGAATAAATAGTTGTGTCTACTTTTAAATTAAGCATTTTTCAACGATTTAAATTACTTCAAATTTTACTTACAGTACAATGTAAGTAAAATATAAAAAGAGAATTATTCTATGAACAAACTAATGAAAGAACCTACAATTAATGAAGAATATACTTTCACTTATGATAATAAAAACATTACAATTTATAAAGATGATGTAATATCATTTTTAAAGAAATTACCAGATAACAGTATAGATATTATAGCAACTGACCCTGCATACTCAGGTATGAATAACAAATTAAAACTTGGAAAGGGAAGAATTATAGGTAAATATTCAGAAAAAGGCAAAAAAGGTTCTAAGTGGTTTGAAGAATTTGAAGATAGTGAAGAAAACTATATTGCATTCTTAACAGAATGCAAAAGAGTTTTAAAAAAAGATACTGGTCATATTTACATTATGTTTGATTCCTATTCACTTCTTAGCTTAGGTCATGTTGTTAGAAGTTACTTTGATGTAAAAAACCTAATTACATGGGATAAAGTTAATTTAGGAATGGGACATTATTATCGTAGAAGACATGAATATATATTATTTGCTACTAATGGGAATACTAGAAAAATAAGACATAGAAGTTTTCCAGATGTTTGGAGATTTAAGAGAATTCACAATGCTAAATATCCTACACAAAAACCTGTTGAAGTTTTTCAGGCAATGATACATGCTAGTTCTGAAGAAAACTTTACAATCTGTGATCCATTTTTAGGTAGTGGTTCATCTGTGATTGCATCAATTAAAAACAACTGTAATTTTATAGGTTGTGATGTATCTGAAACATCATTAGAAATTGTTTCAAATAGAATTGAAGAATACATCAATACGGGTATTGATGTATTACAACCTAAATCTGCATCTATTGATGAAAAAATATTTTGGGAATAATTATATATGGCTAGTATAAGTAAAAGTAAATTACTATTAGGTTTTACATCACCAAGAACAGTTGAAAAAATTGTTCCAGAAATTAAACTCTTAACAGATAAATTTAGTGGACAAAAGTGGGAACGAAATCAAGAACTACATAAAGAATTCTTTTTTGAACTTGCAAAATCAGACTTCTATGAAGGAACAAAGACACCTAATGATCCAGGATTTGCAGGAAGAGATAGAATAACAAGAGCCCCTAAAGCCTATGGATTTCTTGATTTAAATCCAACTGTAAATTTAACTGAAATAGGACATGAATTAATAACTACTAAAAGACCACATGAAGTATATTTAAAACAAATGTTAAAATTTCAATTACCTTCATATTACCACAAAGACAAAACTAATAGATTTAATGTCAAACCATATTTAGAATTAATTAGATTAATTGATACGATGAAAGGTATATCAAAAACAGAATTATCATTATTTTTCACTCAATTAATTCATCATAATAAATTTAATATTATTGTAGAAAAAATAAAAGACTTTAGAAATAATGCAAAACTGTTTAAAGGCAGTAGAAAAACATATGTTGATGAATGTTTTAATAAAGAAGTATTTGAAATATTTAGTGAAGAAATTAAATCAAAGAATTTAAAAAGAAGACAAAGTGATGATGAATCATTAAAAGAATTTCTTAAAACAAAGAAATCAACAATGAGAGATTATGGAGATGCTTTTATGCGTCATATTAGAGCAACTCAAATAATATCATTTGAAAAAAGAACATTAAGATTAATAATATCTACATCAAAAATTAAAGATGTAGATTTTATATTAAAAAATATAGATAAAGATATAAATGAATTTAAAACAGAAAAAGACTTTAAAGATTATTTATTTTCATCAACAAGTTTACAATTATTTACAGATAATGAACATAAACTTGTTGAGAAACTAAACGAATTAGGTAAGCAAACACAAATAGGTAAATATTCAATTAACGTATTAAAAGATAAAATAGATATTTTAGAAAAACAGATTTTTGAAACTAATATAAAAACTACAAAGCAAGAACTAAAAACATATAAAGAATTTGATGATATTATAAATATTTTTGAACAAATTAAAAATAGAGATGTACCTGATGCTCCATTATTCTTAGAATGGAATGTATGGAGAGCATTAGTAATGATAAATTATTCTAAAAGAGTTGATGGAAACTTTATTATGGATTTAGAAGGTGTACCATTAAATACAGCTGGTGGTGGAAAACCAGATATTGAAGCAGAATATAATAATTTTGGTTTAATTACAGAAGTTACTATGTCAGGTGGAAATACTCAATTTAATATGGAAGGAGAATCTGTTCCAAGACATTTCGGAGATTTTAAGAAATTGATTGGAAAAGAAACTTATTGCCTATTTATCGCTCCAAAAATTAGTGAAGGTGCATTAGCCCATTACTTTAATTTAAATAGATTTAATACTAAAAGGTATGGTGGTCAAACAAAAATAGTACCATTAACAATAGATCAATTTATAGAATTTTTACATACTGCTAAAAATAATAATTTTAATGATTCATCAAAATTACAAAATTGGATGGAAGATATTTGTAAATATAATCAAACTTGTGAAGATGAAGAAGAATGGAGTTTATTTATAAATAATAGTATTGAAAAATGGGTTGCATAAATAATTAAGCTTTAAAGACACAACAAAACATAGGAGAGAACAAGGCTACTACGGAAATAATTCAAGTTTTCAAGTGTCGCATTGAGATATTTAAAAGTTCAAATATTTAAGCCGTTAAATCGCCTTATCCCTCAAGTAAGGTGTTGTAGAATGATAAATTCAATACATCTATTGTTAAGTGAACTAGAAAATTAGGAGAAAAAAATGCCAACAATATCAATGTTTTATGGAATAATTATCAGAATGTACTGCGCTCCAAATGAGCATAATCCACCACATATTCATGTTTACTATCAAGATGACAAAGCAGTTATAGATATAAAAAATGTTGAATTAACACAAGGTAAACTACATAAAAAAAAACTTAGATTAGTTTTAGCATGGGTTGAGTTAAGACAGGAAGATTTACTAGCTGATTGGGAATTAGCTCAAAATGGTGAATTACCTTTTAAAATAGACCCTTTAAGATAAAAGATATAATGATGTATTTAGCAATTATAGAAGTTAAAGCACTTGATGATTATTTTTTATTATTAAAATTTGAAAATAAGGAAGAAAAACTATTTGATGTTAAACCTTATTTAGAGATAGGTAAATTTCAAGAATTAAAAGATATAAAACTCTTTAAAAGTGTAAGAATATCTTTTGATAGTATAGAATGGGACAATCAGTTAGATTTAGACCCTGAGATTTTATATTTAAAATCAACTTCTACCCCTTATTAACCTCCAACAACTCCTTAGCAAACTCTTTAGCCTCAGCCGATACACTATCCCCACTAATAATCCTAGCTATCTCATCTATCTTCTCAACAGATGAGAGCTTTTTTACCAATGATTTTTCTTTCTCTTTATAAACTAAAAAATGTTCATCTCCCATAGATGTAAGTTGGGGTTGATGGGATATTACAAATATTTGAAAATGTTTTGAGAGTTGGCGTAATACTTTGGCTACACTCATAGACTCCTCTCCACTTAGATTTGCATCTATCTCATCTAACATTAAAACCCCTCCATCTTGACTCATATTTTCAGATTTCAGGGCTAAAATAGCTAAACGTAATCGGTTAAACTCTCCTGTACTTATCTTGTTGAGTTCTGTATCGTTAAGTGTAATACATATCTCATCTTTTCCAAAATACTCATAATCTATCTCTTTTATCTCTATCTGTGCATCTCGTAAATAAAGCTCTTTTAAATATCTGTTTAACTCTTTACTAAAAACTTTTAACTCTATTTTACGAATACGGCTTAACTCCTCAGCCAACTCTTTGAGCTTAGTGCTTAACTCCTCATATCTCTTCTCTAAGTCACCTTTTTCTATCCCTATATTTTCATACTCTATCAACTCTAACTTTTTTTGTTCTTTATACGATAAAGCCTCTTCTATACTTCCAAAACGCTTTTTTAAACCACTTAACTCTTCGATTCGATTCAATATATTTTCAATATCAACATCATCTAAAGCACTAAAACGCTCCTCTGCACTGTCAAGTGTTGCACGGAGTTCATTCATAGCATCATTAAAAAAAGCACTATCCACATCAAGAGCATCTAAAGCACTTGTAGCATGATGTTCATAGTTGAAAATAGCATTTGCATTTGCAATATTTTCCAAAACTTTCTCTTTTTTAGAAAGCTCTTTTTTTATAAGAATAAGCTCTTCATCTTCTGATATTATTGGATTTATATCTTCTATTTTTTTTATCTCAAAGGCTGTAAACTCTTTAAGTTCTACTATTTTTTTCTCTTTCTCTTCTATCTTTTTAAGTTCTGTTTTTACCTCTTTGTACTCTATAAAACTGTTTTGATATTTCTTCTTTAGAGTGATGATTTTTTTAGATTTATTAGCTATTTTTGTATCTAAAATATCCAATAGATTTTCATTTTCAAAATCACTAAAATCTTTTAAACTCAGATGTCTTAAATAATTTGAAGCGATACTATTCATAGATTTTTTAGAAACACTTTGGTTATTTATAAGATAGCGTGACTTCTCTTTTCTAATATGTTTAAAAATATTAACTTCATCTCCAATAATCCCAACATCATCAATATTCCAAGTAACCCGAGATTCACAAACCGAAGCATCACAACTACTTGCTCCCAAAGATGTAAGAATAGAGTTTATAAGTATAGACTTTCCACTCCCACTAGGACCAGTAAAAACTATCAATCCAGAGGAAAATTCAAGTGCAACCTCTTTAAAACTTAGGTAATCTTTTAAGTAAAATCTTTCTATCATTTGTGTGCCTTTTTAAAAGTCTAGGGGACTTATGAGTTTTGTTTTGTTTATTTCAGTGACTACGTGAGTATATATCATCGTTGTTTCAACCGATTTATGTCCTAAAAGCTCTTGGATTGACCTTAAATCTATTCCTGCTTGGAGAAGATGAGTTGCGTAAGAGTGTCTAAAAGCTTGATTTTGTGTACTTGATGCAACCCTATTTTGAATAGCCAATGATGTTAAATATTCTTCAATTTCTGCTTTACCCATATCCTTTGGGTGTTTAATGCTTTATCCAGTGTATATAAGTCCGTTCAGTAGATAAACTATAATGCTTAAACCGTATAGTATCTCTCACAATATCAAGTAGTTTTTTCTTAACTTCCATAATTTTCCCCTCAAATTTTAAGCTAAACTATGCTCTTTTAATGGAATATTTACAATTAATAGATCACTGATGTCTCAATAATGGCAATAAAAGTATAAACAGCATACTTTTTCTTTAAGGATAATAGTTAAAAAATTGTAAATATCTTAAAAATATTGCATTTTGTCATAGAATTTACAATATTGAGCAATATTTCTCCTTTTAACAGTGCATAGTTTTTGCTAGTTAATAGTGTGTTTTAAGGGTAATATGCCTATAATTGTAATGAATAAATAGTTATATCAGAGATTAGCATTAGTGAAATACAAAAAACCTAATTTTAAATATACCTATTTATGAAAGTAAATTAGGTAAATTTAATTTTCAAGGTTTTAAATGAAAAAAGTTCTTTTTTTACTACTGTATAGCCAATTTTTGTTTGGATTAAATAATAATGATTTTTATAAAGCATGGTCACATGGTTATGATATCGCTGTTCAAAATAAAGAAGATAGTACACTAAATACTAAAAAATACTGTATTTCTAAATATAAATATAGTAGTGATTTGGCATGGTATTGTGGAATTGGAGCAGTTGGTGGAAAAACTGGAATGAAAAAGCTATCTTATAAAGATTTATTCGAGTAGATATAACAAATCGTAGCAACAAAAATATGTACCCTCAGGCACAAAAACTTTAACTTGTTTAAAAACTTGGCTATCATATCAGATATTAAAAGTTTAAGAAACAGGGTACATATTTTTGTACTTTGCCGTTATATGAAGCCTAACGGCAAGATTTCCATCCATTTCGTTGCAAAATGACATATTTTTAATCCTTCGTAAACAAATCTGCTATAACTCCAATATGTGTAAAATTCAAACTTTATCAGATGATACTAAAAGCTATAAACCCAAATATGAGATGCAAGATATATTCAAACTTTATGGGGATGATTATATTGCTAGAAATAAACTAAATTCTATACAGTTAAAAGCCATAAGAGATATATCTGAGTGTAGAACTTCTGCTATGGGTTATAACGCCAAAGAGTGTGGTGATTGTAAAAATATAGAGTTTGCATACAACTCATGTCGTAATAGAAACTGTCCTAAGTGTCAAGGGGATAAACGTTATGATTGGATAGAAAAACGACTTAAAACTACTCTTGATGTTCCCTATTACCATACAGTTTTTACTGTTCCAAACCAACTCTTTGAGATAGCTATTTATAACCAAAATATATTTTATGAGATACTTTTTAAATCATCAGCAGAGACCTTAAAACAATTTGCTTCTAACTTGAAATGGTGGGATATTGATGAAGATAAATCTAAGTTTTTATTTCCTGTTAAAGCTATGAGTAAAGTGTTTAGAGGTATCTTTATAAAGAGAGTCAAAAAGGCTTATTATGATGGTAGTTTAGAGGTTCATGATGAACTAAAAAACCCTAATTACTTTGAGAATTATATAGACAATCTAGTATCGCGTAAATGGGTAATCTATATGAAATCACAGTTTAAAT
>JAMOPZ010000434.1 GCA_027064245.1 Campylobacterales bacterium | reverse complement strand
AACCGTTGTACCCACATATCAAACTTGCATTAAACCATAAATAAAACGAAAATAAGGTAAAATACAAAAGATTATAAAAAAGAGTAAATATGACATTAAATGAGATATATGAAACAGAAGAAATTTTAGTTGAAAATAAAAAAACAGGTAAAGAAGAATCTAAAATAATTTACAAGCCTAAAGTTAAAAATGGTAAAACATATATTCCATTAAAAGATGAATGGAGAGATTTAACTAATCAACCAGAAGAAGCAGTAAGACAAGCTTTTATATGTAAACTTATAAATGACTATGGTTATTGTCTTGATCAAATGAAGCAAGAAGTCAAACTTACGACATCTCAAAGAGGTAGAGGTGGTGCTTATGCTGATATAGTTATATGGAAAACAAAAAAAGAAAGAGATGAAAACAAAACAGCTTTTATGGTTATTGAATTAAAAGCAGAAACTTTAAATTTAAAACCTGAAGATTTTTATCAAGGTTATAATTATGCTACTTGGAGTAGAGCAAAACTTTTTGTCATAAGCAATGGTAGAGTTATAAAAATATATAAAACAATAGAAGAAGAATTACCACTTAGTTTAAATCCAGTCAGTGAAATACCAAAAGCAAAAGATATTCAAGATGATAAAAAACTTGAAGATATATTATCTAAAACAAAAGAATTTACAGGTGATGAATTTGCTAAACTTTTACATAAATGTCATAATATTATAAGAAACAATGACAAACTAGACCCTGCTAACTCTTTTGATGAGATAAGTAAGGTATTATTTTTAAAAATAATGTATGAAAAAAATCCTGATGATGATTATCTAATATTTTCAAAACAAAAAGTAAAAAAAGAGATTGAGATACATAGTAAAAAAATTGCTCGTGGAGAAACAACACTAAGTTATCTTGATGAAAAATTTAATGGTGTAAAAAATGCTTTTAAAAATGATGGTATTTTTGAAGAAAATGAGCGAATAAATATAAGAGAAAAAAGTTTTATAGAGATTGTTCAAGAACTAGAAATATATAATCTAACAGCTACAAGTGAAGATGTAAAAGGTATAGCTTTTGAAACTTTTTTAGGCAGAACATTTAGAGGTGAATTAGGACAATTTTTTACACCAAGAGTTATAGTGAATTTTATAGTAGAGCTTTTAGCTCCACAAGAAAAAGAGCTTATTTGTGATCCTTGTGCAGGTAGTGGTGGATTTTTGATAAAATCTTTTGAGAGTGTTAAAAAAACTATTGATGATGAATATATAAGAATTAAACAAAAAAAATATAAAGAGATATTTGGAGATTTTAAAAAACTAAGTGAAGAAGATGAAAAAAAATTATCAAAGGAAGAATTTAAAATATATGATAAAAATAAACAAGAATATATTAAAAAACGAGATGATGAAAAACTATTAAAAGAGTATAATGATTATTTAAAAATTACAAATAAAGAACAAGATAAAAAAATAAAATATCTATCTAAGAAATCTATTTTTGGGACAGATGCAAATCCTAGAATGGCAAGAGTATCTAAGATGAATATGATAATGCATGGAGATGGACACAATGGCATACATCATAATGATGGACTTCTAAATGTAAATGGGATTTTTAGAGGTAGATTTGATTGTATATTTACAAATCCACCATTTGGAACAAACTACTCAAAAACACTACCAACAGTTGAAAAAGATGATAAATATACCAATGAAGAGATGATCGAATACTATTGTGATATATATCCAAATTATGAAGAAGAGATGAAACAAGTTACAGATAACTTTGGTAAGCCTATAAGAGATTTATTTGAAGTAGGTAAAACTTCAGGAGCTACAGAAGTATTATTCATAGAAAGATGTTTAACTCTTCTAAAAGCTGGTGGTCGTATGGGTATCGTTTTGCCTGAGGGTGTTTTAAATAGCTCAAATTTACAAAGTGCTAGAGAGTATTTTGAAAGTCAAGCTAAAATATTGCTTGTGGTTTCACTGCCACAAGATATATTTATTAGTAGTGGAGCAACAGTTAAAACAAGCTTAGTATTTTTTAAAAAATTTACTGATGAAGAAAAAGCAGAGTATGAAAAAATTACAAACGAATCGCAAAAAATAGTAGCAGATAAATATATGCAAGAGATGTTAGATATAAAAAAACCATTGGTTGAATTAAATGAAAAATTAAAAAACCTAACATCATCTATAAAAAAGTTAGATAGCACTAAAAAAGATGAGATTAAAAAACTAAAAAATGAAGAAAAAGAGTTAAAAGCAAATAAAAAAATATTAGCAAAAGATGAAAAAAATAAAACAACTGTCATCCTTAAAAAAATAAGTGATGAAACAAAAGAGCTTATACGAGATAAATTTGATTATGAGATACCTATTGCAGATATAAAACAAGCTGGTATCTCAACTACAGGTAAAGAAACACACAATGAACTAATCGAACTTTTAGAAGTATTTACAAAATATAGAAAGGAAAAAGAATTATGGAAAAGCAACTAATAACTAGCTTAACTAACTCTTTTGAAGAAGCTTCACATAAAACCAATGAAGGGATAGAATTTTGGTTTGCTAGAGATTTACAACATCTTTTAGGTTATACAAAATGGGATAATTTTAAAAATGTAATCAACAAAGCAAAAACAGCTTGTGAAGTATCTGGACATGATATATTAGACCATTTTCCTGATGTCGGGAAAATGGTTGAGATAGGATCTGGAGCTAAAAAAAACATAGATGATATTATGCTAACTCGTTATGCTTGTTATCTTATAGCTCAAAATGGAGATAGCAAAAAAGAGCAAATCGCATTTGCCCAAACTTATTTTGCAGTTCAAACAAGAAAAGCAGAACTTATAGAGCAACGAATACTTGAATATGAAAGAGTACAAGCAAGAGCAAAACTAACTCAAACAGAAAAAGAACTCTCAAAAGTGATATATGAACAAACAAGTAGCGATAAAAACTTTGGAATCATTAGAAGCAAGGGCGATCAAGCATTATTTAACCATACAACAGCACAAATGAAAGCAAAATGGAATATAAGTGAAAGTAAACCATTAGCAGACTTTATGCCAACACTTTTACTAAAAGCAAAAGATTTTGCAACAGAGATTACAATATACAATGCAAAACAACATCAAATGAGTAGTGAGAATCAAATCTCAAATGAACATATTACAAACAATAAAGCAATTAGACAAACTCTTATAAGTAGAGGTATAACACCTGAAAATGTAACTCCAAATGAAGATGTAAAAAAAGTACAAAGACGACTAGATAGCGAAGTGAAAAAAGTTTTAAAAAGTAAAGATAGTTTGCAAAGTGATAAAAAATGAGTGTATTGTTACAATTTACTAGATTTAAAAGTTTTACTATTTGGGATGTTAAACGAAATTTATCATCTTTGATATATTCTGATTATGAAATAGTAACTTTAGGAAACTATATACAAGAAGAAAAAATAAAAGTTAAGCCTTTTGAATACCCAAATGATGATTTTAAAATACTAGGAGTAAGCAATAAAATAGGTCTTTTTGATAATGAAATAAAAAAGGGTAAAGATATAAACCAAGCTTATAAAATAGTAAAAGATGGATTTTTAGCTTTTAATCCATACAGAATAAATGTAGGCTCAATAGGACTTAAAACAAATGAACAAAAAAATAACTTAATTAGTCCTGCTTATGTTGTATTTAGTTGTAAAAAAGAACTTTTACCAGAGTATCTATTTCTTATATTTAAAACTGAAATTTTTAATAAAATCATAAGAGCCAATACAAAAGGGAGTGTAAGACAAAATCTATCTTATGATATTTTAGAGAGTTTAAAAATCCCATTACCAAAAGTTGAGACTCAAAAAAAGTTAATACAAGAGTATAAAAATAGATTAGATTTAGCAAATATGCAAAAAAAACAAGCTAATAAAAAAGAAAAAGAGATTGAAGAGTATCTTTATAAAGAGTTAGGAATTGAAATTATTAAAAATAATAAAAATCAGAATTTACTTAATTTTGTAAGGTTTAAAAATTTTGATAGATGGGATACACAATCTAACTCTTTTAATTTAAATCAAATAAAATCAAAATTTGAATTTATTAAGGTGCGAAAAATAATAGAAAACTCTCAATATGGACTTTCTGAAAAAGCTAATTTAAATACAAATGATATTCCTATGTTAAGAATGAATAATATAATAAATGGTGAATTGGATATATCTTCTCTTAAATATATTAAATTTAGTAAAAAATTAGATAATTATATTCTAAAAGAAAATGATGTATTATTTAATAGAACAAATAGTAAAGAATTAGTTGGAAAAAGTGCTGTATTTAAACTAGATGGGACATATTCTTTTGCATCCTATTTAATTAAAATTAAATTAAATTTTGATGTAATAGAACCTAATTACTTTGTTCAAATTATAAATTCATTTATAGGACGAAAGCAAATTGATGCAATTAGTAGACAAATTACAGGGCAAGTTAATATAAATGCAGAAGAACTTAAAAATTTTGTTATACCAAATCCACCTTTGGAAGTTCAAAATAAGATAGCAAACCATATATTAAAAATAAAAGATGAAATTAAAGAGTTAAAACAACAATCTATAAAAAATAAAACTTTAGCACTTAAAGAGTTTGAAAAAAGAATATTTAATGATACTTAAAAAAATAGAAATCGGCAAAGATGGAGCAAATGGACATAAAAATCTTGTTGATTTTAAATTAGATTTTACTACTCAAGATGGATTAACAATATTAATAGGTAATAATGGAAGTGGTAAAAGTAATCTACTTGAAGCTATAAGTCTTATCTTTTATAAACTATATAATAATGATTTAAATAGTTTAGATTTTAAGTTTTTAATTGAATATGAGAAAAATAATAAAAATATAAAAATTAATAATATAAGAAATTTAAAATTTCGTATTGACAATATAGAAACTACAAAAGATATATTTTATACAAGTTTAAATGACAATACACCTGATAAAATATTTACTATATATAGTGGTGAAGAGTTGAGACTTTGGGAAGAGTGCTATTATACACCTTATAAAAATTATTATATAGATGTAATTAGAAATAATGCCTCATTAGATTCTCTTAAAATGAACTATATCAATAAATATTTTTGGGATATTGCTATTTTATTATTATTCATTAAAGATGAAAATAAAATATCTACTATTTTAAATGGATGTCAAATAGATAAAATCATGTTAAATATACATAATACAAACTTAGATAATTTTCATAGAAGTTCACCAAATAATATTACAAAAGTTTTTAATGCTCTAAAAATAAAACTAGATGAAAATAAAAAAATTAGTTTTGAAGAGTTTAAAACAACTAAATATATAAATGAGTATGGAGATGAAATAGAGATAATATCTGTATTACAAGAGCTTTATTATATTTTATTAGTAGCTTTATTGCCAATAGAAGATGACTATAAAACACTAAATAAAATCAAAATTGAATTTGATAATGATTTAACAGTAGCAGAATTTAGTGAGGGTCAAAAAAAAGAGATACTAATCACATTTATCACAGAAGTTTTAGCTTCACGAAATAGTCTATTTTTATTAGATGAACCAGATTCACATATACATCCAATAAAAAAGTTAAATTTAATAAATATTTTAAAAAACTCTGATACTCAAAGTATTATTATGACAACTCATTCACCAACTTTAATAAGAGAAATAGAAACTAAACATTTAGTTTTGATACAAGATGGAAAAGCTAAAGATGCTGATAAAATTGATTTACTAAAAGAGATTACAGATGGGAAATGGGCTATTGATAGCCTTAATAATGTTTTAATAGCAAATAAAGATATTTTACTTGTAGAAGGAAAAACAGATATAGAATATATTGAAATAGCTTTATCAAAATTGAGAGAATATCCAACATATAATAGAAAATATCAAAATTTAGATTTTACAATTATTCCAACAGGTGGTGCTAGTGGTTTGATTAGTTTTATTGATAAATTTACTATTTCAGATAATCAAAAAGTTATAGCATTGCTTGATAGAGATGAAGCAGGTAAAAATAGTTTTCGTACAGCATTAGGAAAAAGAAATAGTTATAAATTAACTTCTGATGATATGACAAAAGAGCATATTAAAAATGATATCAAAATATTTTTTCTTCCAACAAACAGACAATGGGATAAAGACTTTGAAATTGAAGATTATTTTAGAATTGATAAATTAAAAAAAATTGGCAGAAAAATTTATAATAAAAAAACAAAAGATATAATCCAATTAAAACAATTCATAGATATAAAATCACATATCAAACAAGAATTACCAAAAGAGTGTTTAAATTTTAAAAAAGAAGATTTTAGAGATTTTAAACAATTATTTGATTTGTTAGCAAGGATTTAAGTGATGTTGGTACAACAAATCGTAGGAACTAACAAGGCTACAGTCGCGGTATTTTGAGCTTTTATATCAAAATTAACTTTTAAGAAATCAAAAGCTTATAAGTAAAATATCGCCTTGTAGTTCAACTCAACCGTTGTATGTAGGTTGTCAAGACAAAAAAATAGCTACAAAATGAAACATATTGTACTGAATTTGTAAAATAAATAGTGTTTTGCTTAACAAATCGGCTTCTCAACTGAATATAGAGGTAGAGATTTATTCTTTTACTGTTTAAAATTATAAACTTACTCCATGCTAAGGCTAAAAATGAAAATCAAAATACATAAAGGTACAAATGAAATTGGTGGAAGTTGTATAGAGTTAAAAACAAAAAATACAACTATATTACTTGATTATGGGACACCATTAC
>JAMOPZ010000433.1 GCA_027064245.1 Campylobacterales bacterium | reverse complement strand
GATATTCTTGATAGTGATAATATGGATTCTAAAAATATACAGCTTTTACTTGGAAATAACTATCCAACAATAAATTATGGACTTTTTAGTATGATCTATATATATACAAAAGAGTTTATTAAAACACCTGATATATATGGACCTACTAGTAATAAGTCAGATAAAAGAACAAATACAATTATGTTATCAAATAAATATATGTTAAATAACAGATTAGGAATTAATAGTATGATATCATATACGAACGATAAAAAATTAACTACTGAGTTTCCATACTCTTTACCAGAACATAAGCAAATATACTCTATCTCTACAGGTGTAAATTATAAGCTTACAAGAAAAGCTACACTCTCTTCGGGTGTAAATTGTATTAAAAATTATTCAAATATGAAAGATCAATTTGGATATAAAAAATGTATAGTAGATATTAATTTTATGCAAACTTTTTAGGCTATTAATTTTTTAATAGCCCATCCTTGGTATATTTATTTAAATAACCTCTGGGGGTAAGTACTAGACCATTTTTGGTTAATTTTGATGTTGAATTACATATAATGATCAATGTGGACATAGATATATCTTTATGATCTACACTTTGGTTTATTAGGTCAGTTGTTGTTGTAATATTGATATACTCTTTTTCTCTTCCTATATTTGATCCTATTATTGCTATTTTTTCATTAATATGTTTTAATGCTTCTATAAAGTTTAGGTATGGTTTTGTTCTTGTTTTACTTTTTGGATTGTAGATGCCAATTATAAAGTCAGCTTCTAAAGAGTTTTTTACCCTTTTATCGATAAGATCTATATCTGTTAGTCTATCAGAAAGTGATATGATAGCAAAATCTTGTGATATAGGAGCACCTATTCTACTAGCTATTGCTAAAAATGATGTAACACCAGGCAAAGAGATCACCTCTATGGCATCCCATAAATTTTGTTTATCTATAAGTTCAATTACAAGTGTTGCCATACCAAAGACATTTACATCTCCATTACTTATTATAGATGTTGTTTTACCACTTTTAGCAAACTCTATTGCACGATTTGCTCTATCTATTTCATGTGTCATACCTGAGGTATATAGCTCTTTGTCTTGTATAAGTTCTTTTAATTCTTTTGCATATTTGGTATAAGATACTATTACTTCTGAGTCTTTTAATGCTTTAATAGCCTCTTGAGTGATAAATTCAATACCACCTGCACCACTACTTAGTATATATAATTTTTTCATAGAGTAAACTCCTTTTCTACCTCATTTGCTTTTTGTAATCCTATAAAAGTAAGATTAAAATTATCATCTAAAAAGTTTAGTTCTTTTAACTCTTTAAGATGTTTTTTACCAGTTTTTTTGGTAAAAACTTTACTATTTTCCATAACTGCTAAGATATCATTGTATGTTTCTGTATCTTGTTTTTTTAAAAGTGCTAAAAGTAATACTCTTAATTCGATATTGTTGTTAAAATTATCCATGTTAATTATCCTTAAATTCTATTTTAGTAAGATGTGATAAATTTATATTATTAGGAATTATTATTTCACATCTATATGAAGATATATATTTTGTATCTGATATCTTAGATATTTTAGATATCTTATAATTTGTTTTTTTATTATCTAAATATATTGTTTTATTCTTAATTTTTGTTATCTCGTTAATAGGAACAAAAAAATCTAATTTAGTTTTACTTATATCCATAGCAGTAAGAAGTAAGGTTCCTGGATTGACATAGTCATTTTGTTGGATAATAATATCGTAGATATACAAATTATCTATTTTGATAGTTTTATTAAGAATTTTATCTTTTAAAAAATCTATCTTTTGTTGTAGATCTGTAATTGATGATTTTAGATTTAATATTTTGATTTTTTGATTATCTTTTTCAAATTGTGATTTTGATGATATTTTATTTAATCTTTTTAAATTTTGTTTTTCAAGAGCTACTATTTGTTTTGTTATTTTTAGTTTTTCTTGTGTATGTTTTAGATCTATAGTATCTATTTTTGAGTCTATTTGTATAATAATTTTATCTTTAACACTTGTTGATTCTAAATTTTTATTGACATAAACTACTTTCCCTGATACTGATGATTTTATATTGTATGTTTCAATGGGAACTATTTTTGCATAATATTCACTTGCATTAAGAAGTATACTACTTATTAACAGAGTATTTACTATTTTTAACATTTTTTTCCTTTGTATTTAAGAGTTTAAATATATTTTTATCTAAAGTTATATTTAGTTTATATATTTGTGTATTTGTTTGAAAAATTGCACTATATTTAGTGTCATTTAACATAATAGATATATCTTTATATTTTAATATATTTGTTTTAGGATTATAATTAAAGTTTACTAAGATTGATATAACTCTATAATACTCTATAAAATAATTATATAGTTTTTTATCTATATTTATGATTTTAATAGTTTTGATAAATTTATAACTATTTTTATAAATAGGGATAGTTTTAAGTTGAGCATATAGCATTTTATTTTTAATATATGGTTTTGATATGGTCAGTTTTCCATAAAGTATTTTAAAACTATTGTTTATTGCTTGATTTAATAACGGTTCAAAATTTTTCTTATTTTGATAAAATTGTTTTAATTTTAGTATTTTTTTATTGTATTGTTGAATCTCTTCTTTATATTTTTGTTCTATTTTAAGTCGCTTATTTTTTCTATCCTCTTTAAGATGTTTTAATCTTTGAATATAGTTATAATATCGTTCATATTTAATTATTTTAATAGGGGCATTGTCGTTTAGTTTCTCTTTTATTGGCTTTTTAGGTAGTTGATCTTTAATTTTTCTTTGAATAAAGTAATTTATCATAATAGATAATTTTTGATCTATTGTTAGATCTGTATATGGATTTGTATATCCATATAATGATGATATAATAAAAAAGATTATAAAAATATATTTCATTTTTTAAATCTAGTCCTTACACATCTTACATAACAATCATAATCTTTACTATCTTTAAAAGTAGCACCTGATTTAAACCCTACATACCACCCATATCCAGGATTTGTTATATCTTCATTTGATGACCAATAACTAGTAGGTTCTATAAATCTAAATTGATCATAAATAGCAGGTTTTGCTTTTGTAATATCAACTATGGTTTGTAACTCTTTTATTGTAGGGACTCTCCAATCTGAAAATCCATTTAATAATAAACTTTTACAATATATTTTTGCTTCAGAAAATGTAGATTGATTTCTCATTACCTCAGGATTATCTTGCCAAATAAGATTTCTGTTTATATCAAATACAATATTTTGAGCTTTTGCAAAATTATCAGCAAAAAGGTTAATTATAAAAAGTAAAATTATTAGGTATCTCATGGAATCTCTTTATTTTTGTTTTATTTTATCAGGGTCAAATTCGCAACATTGATATATCTGTTTTTGTTTATATTTTATATACATATATCCATTGTATATTGTATAAAATCCAAAAATTATTACACTTATACTAGCTAATCTTATCATAATATTTCTAAATGTTGTTTGTTTAAAAAGTCCTACAAAAAAACCTAAGCTAAATAAAGCAGGCATAGTACTTAAACCAAATATAAGCATAACAACACCACCCCAAATCCAACTAGCAGTACTAGCAGCTGTAATTGCAAAGAAATATACCAATCCACAAGGAAGAAGACCATTTAACATACCAAGGATAAAAAAACTACTTAATGTTTTAGTATGTAAAAGTTGCCTAAAAGTAGAACTATACCATCCTTTTTTAGAAAAAGAGTGCTCTAAAAGTGTAAGAAATTTTATTTTACCACTTAGGCTTAGTCCTGTTAGTATCATAACAATACCTGCAAATATAAGCAAAGATCCATTTGCTAGGTTATTAAACATAGCAACTCCACCTATATACCCAAACAACATACCAAGTACTACATAAGTACTGACTCTTCCTAATCCATATAATATATGTGCTGTAGCTTGCTTTTGTTTTGACCAATTATCTTCTATTTTTGTACTACTATATGCTATGATTATACCACCACACATACCAATACAGTGTCCAAATGAACCTAAAAATGCAATAGTAATAATAGAGATTATATTTACAGTTTCCACTACTTCTTTGTCCCTAGAAGTTTTGCTTTAATTTGTGGATTATTCATATTTTCACCTCTTGCCATTCTTATAAACATATCATTATATGTTATAAAACCTTTTTGTTTTTTTTCATATGCACCAAAACCATATCCCATAGGGGTATCATCTGTTAGACTAAACCAAGCTTTTCGTGTATTGATCCATCTTTTGGTATCTTTTGTATATGACCATAAAGTTGCATTATCTTTAAAAATTTTATTTTTAAGCCAATGTGCCATAGCACCATGATCATGAAAAAACCAAGTTTTTCCATCTGGTGCTATAGCTTGTGATGCATAGCTAATATCATCTATTACCATACCACAGTCACTATCTTGAAATTTACCAAGAACTATATCAATTGGTTTTTTATCACTATTATTTAGATACACCACAGTCATATTTTGTTTTGTAGATAGTGATAAAAATAAAACAACAACAACTATAATTATTGCAAATATTGGAATAAGTTTTTTCATATAGTTTTACATATTCTCTTTATGTAATTGTTTTAGATTTTTAACTTTCATAGATTTTAAATTTTTTAAAGGAAATTTATCTTGATAGTTCCATTTTTCACTTGGCCACTCCTCTTTTGTTCGAGGTTTTACATCTTTTATTTTATATTTACTATCTAATTGATGTAGATAAACTTTTTTCTTACCATACATTTTTTTCTTTTTACCAAAATATGCTCCATCATAACTAGAGTTAAATGTACCAAAAGTGATATGACGCATAGTTCTTAGTAAACTACTATCTATTTTACCTAACTCTTCCCAGTTAAACATAGGGATATTTGGTTTTTTAAATCTACCTTTACTTAAACTCCACATAATATATTGACCTATCCAATCTCTTATGTATGGAAATGCAGCAAATGCAGTAGCACACTCTAAAATACGAACTTTACCATCTTTACCATAGGCAATATCACAAGCCCAATATTCTGCTTTTGCAGCTTTACTAGTAGCAACTGCTAGATCTAGTACAGATTTTGGTACATTCATATAATCCATTGATCCACCTTGGCTAGTGTTTGTAAGCCACTCACCCTCAGGAGCTCTTCTCCAAAATGCACACATTGGTTTATGACCTACGAGCATTACTCTAATATCTGCTTCCATAGGTACAAAATCTTGTAGGTACATAGGGTGATATTTTTTTGTATCAAACAGTTCTTTTGCCTCCTCTTTTGAGTCTGCTTTGTGTACAAAGTATCCACCATAATTTGATGGTCCATAAGATTTTTTAATAATTTTTGGATATTTTGTTTTTTCTAAAAATTTATACCCCTTTTTTCTATCGTAGAATATATATGTTTTAGGGATTGGAAGATCATATTTCCAAGCAAATCTAGTAACATTTTCTTTTGATTTATTTGAAAATTGTGTATCTAAAGATGGTATAAATCTTACATTTGGTAACTCTCTTGCAATCTCTCTAAAAGTTTCATAAGCAGTTGCAGGAATATTACCTATTAAAACATCAATTTTTTTCTTTTTAACCTCTTTTATAAATCTGTTCTTATCATCACCCCAGTGGTATGTTACAGTTTCTATTTTATTTGGCCACCCTTTAAAATTTGAGTGATCAAAAAATCTAAGTACATAATCAAGATATAAAAATCCTAATTTTGGTAAGTTTTTATTGTTTAAGCCCATTGATCTTCCTTTGTTTTTAATTAGTTTTTTGATTATACAATAAGATTGTTTAAAAAACTTTAATATTTTTTATTGTATAATGAAAACAATCTTACATTTAAGGAAATAAATTGCCTACTATATCTCTATTACATTTAGTTGAAAATTTAGCATTATCTTATGATATTGAGGATAAAACTATAACAGGATTAAATACTTTAAAAGATGCTTCCCATAGTGAAATATCTTTTTTTGAAAATAAAAAATATTTAGAAGATCTAAAAAACACTAAAGCAGCAGCTGTTTTAATTACAAGTGAATTTACAGAATATTTACCTAAAAGTAGTTTAGCTTTAGTTGTAGATGAACCATATTTATATTTAGCAAAGATGAGTAAATATTTTGCACCAAGAGTTATTGAACTTGCTGGAAATATACCAAAAAAAGATGTTGGAACTGCTATTATGCAAAATGTACATTTAGGATACAATACTATAATAGGAAGTAATTGTACTATTATGAGTGGAGTATTTATAGGTGATAATGTAACTATAGGCAATAATACAATTATCTATCCAAATGTTACAGTCTATAGAGATTGTAAGATAGGATCAAATACTATTATCCACTCAGGTACTGTAATAGGAAGTGATGGATTTGGATTTGCTACAGATAAAAAAACAGGAACGCATATAAAAATATATCAAAATGGTAATGTAATAATAGGAAATAATGTAGAAATAGGGGCAAACTGTACAATTGATAGAGCTGTCTTTAAAAGTACCATCATAGAAGATATGGTTCGTATAGATAATTTAGTTCATATCGCACATAATTGTAGAGTTGGTTTAGGTTCAATCCTAGTGACCCAAGTAGGACTTAGTGGTTCAACAATTTTAAATGAATATGTAGTTATGGGTGGTCAAAGTGGAACAACAGGGCATTTAGAGGTTGCACCATTTACAACTATTTCAGCAAGAGGAGTTGTTAGCAAATCTATAAAAGAGCCTAAGAAACAATGGGCAGGTTTTCCTCTGATTGAGCATAAAAGTTGGTTAAAACTTCAAGCAAAAATTCAAAGATTAATAAAAGGATAAATTATAATTT
>JAMOPZ010000432.1 GCA_027064245.1 Campylobacterales bacterium | reverse complement strand
TATGTTTGGTGGACTTACTCATGAACCAGCTATAAAACTTGCACAAACTTTAGTAGATATTACTCATGAGTCTTTAGAGTTTGTATTTTTTAGCGATTCTGGGAGTGTGAGTGTAGAGGTAGCTATAAAAATGGCTTTACAGTTTCATCAATCACAAGGCAATACTAAAAAAACAAAATTTCTCTCACTTGAAAAAGGTTACCATGGAGATACTATTGGGGCTATGAGTGTTTGTGATCCAGTTACAGGGATGCATACTATCTTTGAAGATATACTTCATAAAAATATTTTTGCACCATCGCCTACATGTAGATATGATGAAGTTTGGGATGATAAATATATCTCTACATGTAGAGAGATTATAGAGCAAAATCATGAAAGTATTGCCGCTGTAATTTTAGAGCCTATTGTCCAAGGTGCTGGTGGTATGAACATCTACTCACCTGAGTATCTTAAAGAGATAAAAAAACTTTGTGATAAATACGACCTACTTCTTATATTTGATGAGATAGCGACTGGTTTTGGGCGTACTGGAAAACTTTTTGGCTATGAACATGCAGGGGTTGTTCCAGATATATTATGCGTTGGAAAAGCTTTAACTGGCGGATATATGACCTTAGCGGCTACAATCACAAGTAAAAAAGTAGTCCAAGGTGTTGAGAGTAATGGCAATGTACTTATGCATGGACCAACCTTTATGGCAAATCCTCTTGCTTGTTCTGTTGCAAATGCCTCTTTAAAACTTTTACTAAATTCTCCTTGGCAAGAGAGAATCAAAAATATTGAAAGCCTTCTACATGTAGAGCTAAAAAAGTGTGAAAACTTGGAAATAGTAAAAGAGGTAAGAATCCTTGGAGCTATTGGTATAGTTGAGTTAAATAAAAATGTTGATTTGGCTTGGATGAGTAAAGAGTTTGTAAGAGAGGGTGTGTGGGTTAGACCTTTTTTAAATCTTGTTTATATTATGCCACCGTTTATTATACAAAAGGCTGAATTAAAAAAACTAACATCAGCTCTTTGCAATGTTATAAAAAGATTCCAAGAGAAGTTCTAAAAGAACTTCTTCATAAATCTGCCAGTTCCGCTAAAATAAGGTTTTTGAATTGTATTAAATTGAGTAGTGGTCTCCCTACAAGGATTTGAACCTTGAGCTATCCCTTAGGAGGGGACTGCTTTATCCAGTTAAGCGATAAGGAGAAATATATCATTAAAAGTTGTTTGATTTTTATTAAAAAATTTTAAATATAGTTAGCATGGAAATGGTGCGGATGAGAGGACTTGAACCTCCACGCCTTGCGGCACCAGATCCTAAGTCTGTTTCCAACAACTTTTCAAATTTCCTTATAACTTTTCAAATCCTTGCAAAAGCCTATAATAAAGGACTTCTAAAGCATCATCTTATTTGCATCTTTTTTCATTAATTACTATAGTTTTTCAATTGTTGTAGTAAAAACTGTAGTAAAAAAATCATTTTTTTGATATAATCCTTTTAATAACATGATTTTACACAATCACAACTTAAAAGGTAATTTTTGGGAAGTAAAAATCGAATACTTTTAGCAGTCTTAACACAATCAATTCTACATAAACTAAGAAATACTTTTATGTCCAAAGAATTATATATTAAAAAAGCAAAGTTAAAGAAGATAGAAGTAAAACACCAAAAAGAAGCATCTTTTTTGCACAAAAATAATTTTCAGTCTATAGTTGATAATACTATAGGAATATGCTCATATAAATATCATGAAAATATTATAAATTTTATCTCAATTGTTGATGATAAAATATACTTATACTCAATTTCACCAACTAATTTTTATATATACTTAGGAACTTTTTTTAAATCAGATAAAAGAAAGGTATTAAAACAGTGCGGATATAACATAGAATTTTTAAATAATGAAAAAAAAAGCATTTGAAGAATTTATATAAAATAAAAGGAGGGAGGACAACTTCCCTCATCTATCCTGCACTGGTAACGCCCCATACTAGAGTGCAAGGCTCGTGGATGCCCTTATTTCCACCTCTTTTATTTCTTAACGATAATTATACAGCAATTAATATAATATGTAAAGATTGGATATTTCGATGGCTTTAAAACCCGTGGGTGGAAAATATGAGGGTGTTTGGAAAAATGAACTTAAAAATGGTGATATATCTTACTATGTAAATTATCGTAATGAAGCTGGTAAACCTGTCAAAGTTCAAGTTGGTAAAAAAACTAAAAGCTCAGATTTTACCGTTAGAGATGCTTATTCTAAGCTTATTGAAATAAAGTATAGGCTGCAACACGATCAAGAACCTATTATTAAAGGTTCAAGAGTTGCAAAAATAAAGTTTAATGATATTTGGGAAGTATTTAAAAAATATGCCGAAGCTAATAAAAAATCCTATCAAATGGATATATGGAATTACAATAAACATATTAAACCAATTTTTGGAGATAAAGCAGTTAAAAACTTAAAAGCTTTAGATTTTGAAAATTTTAAACAAAGTCTGATCTCTAAGAACTTAGCAGCTCAAACTGTAAAACATCAACTTGTATTAACACGAACTATTATGAACCATGCTATCAAGCATGAGATACTTAATAATTTCACTAATCCAATATCAAATGGTAAAGTACAAATGCCAGATATTGATAATCAAAGACAAGCATTTTTAACTAAAGAACAAGCAAAAGAATTACTTGAAATTTTAGAATCAATTGATTTAAAAACTTATCACTTAACTGTATTACTATTATTTACTGGTGCAAGGTTTAGCGAGATAACAGGTTCCAGCTCTCAAAAAAATAAAAATAATGTAGAAACTGCTCTAAAATGGAGTGATATAAATTTTAATACAAATACCATATATTTTAAAAAAACAAAAAAGGGTAATGCAAGACATATTTACATAAATAATATATTGCTTGAAACTCTTAAATATCTTGAAGAAAATAAAAAATCGGACTTTGTTATAAGCACTTCTACTGGAGGAGTTATACTTAAAATGCCAGCTAATTTTATGACAGCACTTGAAGTAATCATACCGGGGAATAAAATAAAACCTACTCAAAATAAAATAACTGCTCATAGCCTTAGACATACTCATGCTAGTTGGCTGGCAATGAGTGGGTTAGATATCTTACAAATAAAAGAGCAGTTAGGGCATAGAACTCTGGAGATGACATTGAGATATAGTCACTTAGTGCCAAATAGAAGGCACAAAGCAACTGAAAGCTTAACACTATAAAAAATTCATAAATTACCTACAATATGGCTATTATCTTTAAGCCTTTTATAAATTGTCGTTATCTTCGTTTATTCAAGTATTTCTTTTTTTTAGAAAAATTCTAATATAAAACCAAGTAGTTTTTAAATAGCTATATAAATTTAGCCAAACTTATTTTACAAAGAGCACTAACACTTATACCCATCTCTTTAGCATGAGTTTCTATCTTAGCTTTTTCATCTTTAGTAACATTGATAAAAATTTGTTCACTAGCTTTTTCATTAGCATCTTTTTTAGGTCTGCCACCTTTATTTTTCTTGCCTTTGCTCATATCAGCAGCAGCTATAAACTTATTTTCTTTTTCTGATGTATCTAGTTCATCTAAATCTTTAATCTTTGCCATTCTTATTTACCTTATTTAATACTAGTATTTTACTTTAAAATAACTAGTTCTTTATTAGTTCTAATATCTCTTTAGCTAACTGTTTAATCTCTTGATATGCTAAACCTTTTTTGTTTAACTCTCGTACAGTTAAACCATCTCCATAGCTATTTTTATAATCTGCTCTTGTGTATATAGTTGTATCTAGTGAATTAAAATATTTATCATTTTTATGAATATATAATGGCCTGAATATTTAAGACAAAAATTCAGCAGAGTTAATTTCTAAAAAAGCTAAAATAGTATGAAATTAATGGAGGGTATGGATACTCCTTAGAAACTCACTTTTCTACTGTCTGTATGGTATTTTTTATTGGTTTAATTTTTCGCTATTGCATAATTTGGGTTTAAAAAAAACTATGCTAAAATACCCAAAATCTTACAAAAGAAAAAACAAGTACTCAGTATATAAGAGGTGCTAGAGTAGATTGACACCAATTTAATAAAATAATATCAAATATACATGGTGTTTAATTAGTGGGATTTCTTAATTAGGAATATAAGATAATGAATGATGACAATAAAAATAATATAAAATATTCTGATTATATTATCGGAACAAATAATGAGCAGATTAAATCAGTAAACCAATGTAATATAGTAGGACCTATAATTTTTATAGGAGCTTCAATATTTTTAATGTTAATAGTATTCATACAGCTGTTAGCTAAAGAAATTAATTGGTTTATATTTTTTGTTACAAGTCCGTTTTTAATTTTAGGAATATACTTCTTTTATACAAGTATTCAAGATTTTGTTTTAGAAGTGAAATGTCAATTTTCAAAAATGCATGAGACTGTTCATATTGAAAATGAAAAAACTATTAATGTGCAGGACTTGTCATCAAATAATAGCAATACTGTAGCTACCAATGAGGACAAAAGTAATGAGGAAGTAGCTGTAAAGAGTTATACAAATATAACAAATACTATCCAAAAAAAAAGAATTAATGATAAAAATACTTTCTTATCCATGTTAACAGAAAACCCTCGAGCTATCAAAGATATAGGTGAAAGCTTAGTAAACGATCCAGATATATTTTTAACAATAATAACAAATAGCAAAAATTTTCGTTTAGGCTATACAGGAAAATTATCAGAGAGTGAAGAATTTGTAAAGTTAGTTGCAGAGAATATGGGTGACAATTTAAAAAATAATATAGATTTTGCAAAAAAAGTTATTGCAGAAAATTTTAGATATTTTAAGTTTTTTGGAAATAACATAATGAGTAATGAAGAAATATGCTTAATGACTGGAGAATTTGAATTTATTGATGAAAAACTTAAGGATAATCAAGAGTTTATGATAAAAGTATTCAAAAAAATAGAAGGTAAGGCTGTTTTATACGCAAGTGATAGGTTGAGAAATAATAAAGATTTTATGTACTATATGATAAAAAATGATGACAGAGAATCACGTGGTTATGTATATCGCTTTATAGGGGATACCTTAAAAAATGATAAAGAGTTGTTAATGCTAGCAATTAATAATGGTTTTCATATATTTAGGATAATCGCTGAAAAGTTTAAAAATGATAAAGAAGTGATTTTAGAATTTATTAAACAAGAAGATTTTAATTTCTCTTGGATTGGAAATAATGCTCCTGAAATTTGGATAATGTCATCATTTAATATTAGTGATTTGTCAGGGAATCTACGAGATGATTATGATATTGCAAAAGCAGCAGTTCTAAAAGATAGTACACAATTTAGTTCTTTATCTGTCAGATTAAAAGATAATGAAGAGTTGGCCTTAATAGCTGTAAAGTCAAGAGGAGATATATTGGCATATGTTAGTGATAGATTGAAAAATAATAAGCAAATTGTAATAGAATCTGTCAAAAATGATGGCTCAGCAATTCACTATGCAAGTAAATCTTTACAAAAAAATATTGATGTAATTAATTCTTCTGCAAAAATAACATTTGATGAAGCATATTAAATAAATAGGTTATGTTCGCATTTTATATTTGACTTTTGTGTAAAAGATGGGTAGAAATATGTAAATATTTTATCGAAAAAAAACTCTTACTTATCCTCAAAGTTTAAAAGCAAATTTCGAAGAATGGGAAGTGAATAAAGATGAATTACTTCAATTTCCAACTTAGCTATACATTACATAACAAGTACGAGGAAACCAATAATTTACCCTAGCGGGAAAATTATTGCTCACGACAGTCGCTACCTAAAAATCACCAATTTATTAAATATTTAAACTAATTTATTACCATAAGAAACACTCCTTTCTATCATCATTATCGCAGCTTATATTTTTGTTATAAATCTCTTCCAGTTGCTTTTTTATAAATATCTTTATCATACTTTTTATTATTTTTATATAACGAGTGGGCTATTACAACCATCTTTCTCATTACTGCTATTTGAGCTACAGTTGTGTGCTTACCATTAGCAATTAATCTATCTAAAAACTGTTTAAAGTTTTCATCATATCTTGTAGCACTTAGAACACCTAAAAATAATGAACCTCTGTATAGAGTAGAACCAGCTTTACTTATTCTCGCTTTTGATTGAATTGATGTACCTGAGCTTCTATCTATAGGGTCTAGTCCAGCAAGTGAAGTTATCTCTCTTTGGTTTGCGTCTGGGTATTTTATAAACAGGTGAAGTAGTGCTATTCCACCTATCTCCGCTATGCCTGTAATTGATGTAATATTATCAAATCCCTGAGATAGTTTTTCATCTGCATCTATAATGTCTTTTACTTTTTTGATTATCTCTTTTTCTTGTTCTTTTAATCTTTTTATATTTTTTTTCAAATCACTCATCGCATAAGAACTTCCATTCTTAGCTTCTAATGCTTCAAGATGATTAGAGTTTTGAACTCTTTGTTTGGTTGTGAACTTATAATATCCCATAAGCTCCTTTATCTCCTCTACTACCATATCATACGGAGGTATTCTAATCTTTTTATCTCTTGCTAGATGAAGTGCTTTAGATAGAACCTGTGCATCAATTTTATCTGATTTAACTCTTTGTCCCAATGCTTTAGCATGGTTACTAAATTGGCTAGGGTTTATGATGAAACATCTAATATTTTGAGTATGACAAAACTTTGTCAAGACACAAGAATAGTTACCTGTTGGTTCAAATATAAATATCAAATCGCTATACTCTTTTTTATATAGTTTTTTTAGTTTAGAGACTAGTTTTTTCATACCAGTAATATTATTATTTATCTCAATATCTAAACTATTTTTTGGTATATGCACTGCTATTAATCTTTTA
>JAMOPZ010000431.1 GCA_027064245.1 Campylobacterales bacterium | reverse complement strand
GATGAGGGTAGTAAAGATAAAATTAATAAGAAAAAATTAGTACATAGATGGGATAGATTAATAGATAGTGAAATTCCTGATAAAAAAATAAGAAAAAATGGTGTAGATGAAAATAGTTTAACTGGATCTATATCTTTTCAAACATCACAACAAGAGACATCAGCTATGAAGATGGTAGCTTTTAAAAATACACATTCAAAACAAATTTTAGGAGATGCTATAAATTATACAAGTGATAGCTCACCAGATATTTTACTAGATAAAGGTGTTAAAAAAGCTATTTGGAATCTTCTAAAAAAAGATAAAGTATCATTTTTTTACGATAACCGTGGAGAGGATCAGTATATATATTTTGCATATCCTTTTAGTTATAGAGAGTTACAAAAAAGAACTTTTAAACTAATGATCAGAGATAAATGTGAAAATAAATACACAATGGTATTTTCACCAAAATTTATTATGAAAAATGAGTTAGCTTGTATAAGTGTAGCAAATCTTATTAAATTAACTCATAATATAAATAAATTTCAAACAGGTATGATACAAATAAAAGATATAACAAACTCAACAGGAGTACAGCTAGGTAGAGGAAAAATTGCATCATCTATACCTACAATTACTAGAATAAAAACAATGGGTCAAAAAGATATAGTAATAAATGCTATGCCTATAGCTAGCCACTAAATTTATACTTATGAAACAATTTGAACACGGTGGTGATATTATCTCTTTTGCAAAAGAGATAAATACCACTATAGATCAAGTTGTTGATTTATCTTCAAATATTAATTTTCTACAACCATCTGTAGATACAAATTTTTCTCATATTAAAATAAATAGTTATCCTAAATATGATCAACTATATCAAGTGTTAGCTAATAAATTCAATATTTTACAAGAAAATATAGAACTTTATAATGGCGCTAGTAGTGCTATATTTTCACTTATAAAAAATTTATCAAATCAAATATGTACCATATATTCTCCTGCTTATTTAGAGTATAAAAAAGCAGCATCTTTATATCATAAAGATATTGTATTAATAAATAGATTGACTAATATAGAGCAAGAAGTTCCTAAAAATTCTATAGTAATATTTGTAAATCCATCTACCCCTGATGGGCAATTTTATAATATAGAAGATTTTTTAATATATTGGAAAAAACAAAATTGTAAAGTGATAATTGATGAATCATTTCTAGAATTTTCAAATCAACCAAGTGCAATAAAATATCTACAACAATATGATAATTTATATATAATAAAATCTTTAACAAAATTTTATAGTTGTGCAGGAGTTCGTTTAGGTATTGTTATATCATCTAAAATAAATATATCTTTACTTCAAAGAAAAGAACCCCTATGGAAAATATCTATATTTGATAGCTATTATATACAACAAGCTTTAAAAGATACAAAATTTATAGAGATAAGTAGAGCAATTAATGCAAATGCAAAAGTATATTTAGAGGATATTTTAACAAAATCATATCTATTTGATGAGTATATATATTCTTATGGTAATTTTATCTTAGTAAAACTAAAGTATCTTGATGCTAAAATATTTCAAGATAAATTAAAAAAATATAAGATTATGGTAAGAGATTGTTCTAATTTTGATTTTTTAGATAAAAATTATGTTAGAATTGCAGTAAAAAGTATAAAAGATCTTAAAAAATTTGAAAAAGCAATTAAAAAAATACAGGAGAATTTATGAGATATATTGGTCTGATTTTCATAATATTATTATTTAGTGGGTGTGGTATTGTAAATTTAGGGTATAAATCACAAAAACAAAATCTACCAACTTATCAACAAAAAGTTAAAAATGAACAATGTACATATCTCTTTGGACCTTTAGATACAAATCAAAAAAAATCTATTTTTGATATGGAAAAAAAGGAAGCTTTTCAAGAACTTATAAAAAATACTATAAAAAAAGCAAATGATGATGGTCTATATGGTAACAAGCTTGTTAATATAGATATTCAAGAGGGTGGATATACATCTCCTATTGCTTCAAAACTTTGCTTATATATATCTGCAAATTTAATTTATGATAAATTTTTAGATCAATAAATAATATTATATTTAAGGTGTATTTAGATATTATAAATATAAAAAAAGGTGTATAGTTATGGGTTTTTCTATAGAAGTTGAAATAATTATATTAATGATGGTTATTGTTTCAGTTGCTATGAGTGTAAGATATTTTAGTCAATTGCCTTATACAATAGCTTTAATTTTTGCAGGAATAATACTTAGTTTTTTTCATACTTTTCCAGATATTCATTTAACACCTGATCTGATATTTCATATATTGTTACCACCTTTACTTTTTGAAGCTGCTTTTAATCTAAATGCAAATGAGTCAAAAGCAAATATAAAACCTATTTTAATATATGCAGTTTTTGGTGTGATTATCTCTACATTTGTTATAGGATTTTTCTTAAGTGGTATTTTTTCATTTTTTAATAGTGAGCAAACTATACCTTTAGTGGCATTATTACTTTTTGGTGCAGTTATATCTTCAACTGATCCTATATCAGTACTTGCTATATTTAAAGAATTAGGTGTTCCAAAAAGGTTATCATCAATTATAGAAGGTGAAAGCTTACTAAATGATGGTATCTCTGTAGTTATTTTTGGTATTGTATCTTCTATTGCTATAGATCATCAGATATTTCATTTAGCTCATGGTATTAAAGATTTTATTATTGTTGCATTTGGTGGAGCGATTGTTGGAACTATGTTAGGGCTTACATTTTCAAGAATCACAGCTTTAGTAGATGATCATCTAATAGAGATAACCCTTACAACTGTTGTTACATATCTTACTTATGTAGTTGCTGAATATTTTGAAGTAAGTGGTGTTATAGCTGTAATTTTTACAGGTCTTATGGTAGGAAACTATGGTACAAAAATAGGTATGAGTCCAACAACAAGAGTGTCAGTAAAAGATTTTTGGGATTATATAGCATTTGTTATTAATTCTGTTGTGTTTTTTATTATAGGATTGGAAGTAAGCAAGATAGATATATTTGCAAATTATCATTATATTGCTCTTGGTATTATTGCTGTTTTAGTTGGCAGAACTGTATCTATACTAGTTTTAACTCCTATTATTAATATAGTAGATAAGCCTATTATATCAAAATGGCAAAGTATATTTATATGGGGTGGGGTAAGAGGTGCATTAGCTATGGCATTGGCATTGGCAATACCTAAAGAGTATGAATATAGAGATATGATTTTAATAATGACATTTGGGGTAGTTGGTTTTTCTTTGATTGTTCAGGGGCTTTCTATTGGAAAACTATTAGCTTTTCTTAAAATAGGTGGAAAAGATAAAAATTTAGAAAAATATGAGTATGAAAAAGGTAAATTAATAGCTTTAAGTGAAGCTAGTGATGAACTAGAACTTATGTATAAAGAATCTTTAATATCAAAACAAGTTTATGATATGCTTTTACAATATCACAGTAGAGATCTACAAAAAGCTAAAGAGATAATAGAAGAGTTAGCTCATGATAAAATTGTAAAAGAGTATGAATTTGAAACATCTTTAAAAAGATTATTATTAAAACAAAAAGATTCTATTCAAGAATCAATAAAACATGGAATTATCTCATCATCTACTGGAGAGAAACTAATAGCTTTAATAAATAAAGAGATTTTAAATAGAGAAAAATAAAAGAAAGTATTATATTAATATATATTTATATAAATTTTATGTAAAATAAAAATAAAAAAAGGTTAGGTATTATGTTAGATTTAGCAATAATTGGAGGAGGACCTGCAGGATTAACTGCTGGTTTATATGCAACTCGTGGTGGATTAAAAAATGTTACTATGTTTGAAAAAGGATTACCTGGTGGTCAAATAACACAAAGTAGTGAAATAGAAAATTATCCAGGTCAAATAGAAGTAATAACAGGTATGGAACTTATGGATAAATGGCCTACTCAATGTAAAAGATTTGGTCTAAAACATGATATGAGTGAAGTAAAACAAATAACAAAACAAAATGATATTTTTACTTTAATTTTAAGCAATAATTCTACTATAGATGCAAAATCTGTTATTATAGCAACTGGTTCAGTTCCTAGATCTGGGGGATTTAAAGGGGAAAAAGAATTTTTTGGACGAGGAGTGAGTACTTGTGCTACTTGTGATGGATTTTTTTATAAAAATAAAGATGTAGCTGTAATAGGTGGTGGAGACAGTGCTGTTGAAGAAGCTATTTATTTGGCAAATATTTGTAAAACTGTATATATAATCCATAGAAGAGATAAATTTAGAGCATCTCCTCATGAGGTGGAAAAGCTTAAAAAATTTCCAAATATTATTCAGCTTTTAAATTATGATATAGTAGAGATTATTGGTGATAATATGGGTGTAAATGGTGTAAAAGTACTTGATAAAACTAAAAATGAAGAAAAAACTTTAAGTGTATTAGGAGCTTTTATATTTGTAGGACGAAATGTATTAAATGAATCATTAAAACAAGATGATGGAACTTTTTTATGTGAATTAAACGATGGGGGTCAAGTAAAAGTTGATCTTTCTATGAAAACATCTGTTGATGGACTCTTTGCAGCAGGAGATATAAGAATTGAAGCTCCAAAACAAGTAGTTTGTGCAGCAGGAGATGGAGCAACAGCAGCCATAAGTGCTATAACATACTTACAATAGCATTAAAATAAATAAGGATATTTATATGAAATTTTTCGATTTTTTAAATGAATTAAAAATAAAAAATAAATTGTTACTTTTGGTATCATTTCCCCTAGTAGCACTTTTATATTTTTCTATTCATATCGCATACAATTCATATACAGTTGGTCAAAATGTAGAGTATGCCTCAGAGCTTACAAAGATGGCTACAACTATCTCAAAACTTGTACATGAAACACAAAAAGAAAGAGGTATGACAGCAGGTTTTTTAGGAAGTCATGGTATAAAATTTAAAGATAAACTACCTTCTCAAAGAGAACTTACAAATAAAGCTTTAAAAGTTTTTGAGAATTTTATAAATTCTATTGATTACTCTTTATATCCTACAGATTTTCATAATAAAGTTAATGAGGCTTTCTCATCAATGGATAATATAAATAGTGTAAGATCTCAAATAGATTCTTTATCTATTTCTACATCTAAAGCTATATCATACTATACTAAAAATAATGCAAAATTATTGGATCTTGTAAATATAAGTGTAAAACTAAATAAAGTTCCTGAAGTTATTAAAGATGTAGCTGCATTTAATGCATTTTTACAAGCAAAAGAGAGAGCTGGAATTGAGCGAGCAATAGGTACAAATACACTAGCTGCAGATAGATTTGGACCAGGTATGAGAGAGAAGTTTATGAATCTTATAGCTGCTCAAAATTCTTATTTAAATACTTTTAAAGGATACTCTTCAAAAATAGAAAATGATTATTTAAAAAAAACAGTAGTAGGACCTGAAATTGATGCTGTAAATAAAATAAGAAATATTTTATTAACAGCTACAGAAATAGGTGGTTTTAATGTTGATGCTGAATATTGGTTTAAAACTATTACAAAAAAAATAGGACTTTTAAAGAAAACTGAAAATTATATAAGAGATAATATAAAAGCAATTGACAATAAAACAAAAAGAGGTGTAAAAATAGCATCAGCTTTAGCAAATCTTTTACATGAAACACAAAAAGAAAGAGGTGCAACAGCTGGCTTTATAGGAAGTAATGGTAAGAAATTTGCTAAAATTTTAATAAATCAAAGGAAAGCTACTGATAAAAAAGCAAATAAACTTTTGGATATATTAGCTACGGTACAAATGAATGATTTTTCAAAAGAGTATTTAGATAATCTTAATATTGGTATATCTAAATTAAAAAATTTACAAAATATTAGAGTTAAAGTATCTGCACTTGATATTAAAACAAAACAAGCTATTAAATTTTATACATCTATGAATAGTAGTTTTTTAAATACAATAGCATCTATTGTAAAAATAGCAAAAACATCTAATGAAACATTGGATTTAAATGCTTATTATAATTTTCTTATGTCAAAAGAGAGAGCTGGAATCGAAAGAGCTGTTATGTCAAACTCTTTTGCTAGAAATAAATTTTTACCAGGTATGAAAGTAAAATTTACACGCCTTGTAACTGAACAAAATGCATATATGAATACATTTTTAGCAACTGCTAAAAAAGCTTATGTAGAATTTTATAAAAAAACAGTAAAAGGTAAAGCTATAGATGAAGTAAATCGTATGAGAAAAATAGCATTTAATGCTAATACAATAGGTGGCTTTAGTAAAGATCCTACAGTTTGGTTTCATAATATGACAGTAAAAATAAATAAATTAAAACAAGTAGATGACTTTTTAGCAAAAAGATTAATTTCAAGATTACATATATTAGAAAATGCAGCAGATTTTGCTATGTATAGAGATATAATAACTGCTATAGTTGTACATCTATCAGTTTGGTTTATCTCTCTTATTATTGCTTCAAATATTCTAAGAAATTTAAAATCATTTAAAGAGGGATTAAACTACTTTTTTGCTTATGCAGTAAGAGAAAAAGATTATATGCGTCCTATGCCTATATACGGTAGTGATGAATTTGCTCAGATGACTATAGAGATGAATGAAGGGATTAAAAAAACTACATATATTATTGAGCAAGATAAAAAAGTAGTAAAAGAGATAGATGATGTTATGAATAAGGTAGCTTCAGGGTTCTTTACATATACTATTCATGAAAAAGGAGCAACTGTAGAGGTTGAGGAGTTACGAAACAATATAAATAATATGTTAAGAGGTACAAAGATAAAACTTAACAATATGAATAAGTTAGTAACATCTTATGGAAAAGGAGATTATACTTTTAAACTAAATGATAAAGAACGAAATGGATTATATGGTGACTTTGGTACACTAGTAACTGGACTTTCATCTTTGGGTCAT
>JAMOPZ010000430.1 GCA_027064245.1 Campylobacterales bacterium | reverse complement strand
AAGTTGAATTTGAGGATATACAAAAAGTTAATTTTTTGATACATTTAGCTAAAAGTGATGAAGATGTACAAAATACTCAAAATGGCTATATTTTAAATCTTGAAAGTTCTTATTCTATTTTAGATACAGTAGAAACTAAATTTGGTTATATCCAAACAGACAAAGATGGTGGTATAGGTTCTCTTGCTAGTTATGGAGATAATATCAATCCTTTTGAAGAGGGAAACTATGTTTATAATCCTGATTCAGATACATTTTATTTAGGTGCTGAAGCTCAGATAAATGAGATAGGTATATCAGCTTTATATGGTGTAAGTGAATATGGAACAAATAATAATAGAGAAAGAGAATTTGATATCTCATTTTCTTATGAATTTTATAATAATATAGAATCTAAATTTGTTTTTACAGATATTAATGGGCAAAATAATAGTGATGATATTACAAAAATATCGGCATTAGTTGCATATAAATTCTAATATATTACGATGTAATTTTAATTACATCGTTTATTAAAAGTATCTTTATCTAATTTAATTTCTTTTATTTTGTTTGTATATTTTGATTTTATTTGATTCAAAATCATAGTTTCTTGTGTATGATTTTTAAAAGGTCCTATATATATAATTGTCCTATTAAAAGTATCTTTACATAGTGATATTCTTGCATTTACAATATTATATTTTTTTATAAGTTCTTTGTAATTTTTATATTGTAACTTATAAGTAGATAGAAAATTTAATTTATTATCTTTTTTAATTTTTGTTTGTTTTGGTGTTTGTTTGTTTTGTTTCTTTTTTTGTTGTGTTGTTGTGTTGTTTAAAATTTCTTTTTTATTTAATAAAAAAGCTAATTTTATATTTAAATGATTTGTATTTATCATATCAATTTTAAAATTTGTTTTTTTATTTTTTGGATAATGTACTATTTCTAAACCATTTTTATCTAGTTTTTTTGTTGTATTTTGTTCTAGTTTTACAGGTGGAGGTGGTGGAGGATCAAACCATCCTAAAAAATAAAAAACAATAGCACTTATAATTACTAACCCTAAAGTGGCTCCTACTCCTATAATAATCATTTTTAACTTTTTATTTTTTATATCTTCATCAGAAAGATCTTCTTGAGCTGGTTCAGGCTTAGGCTCTGGTTTTGCTTCAGGCTCTGGCTCAGGTTCAGGCTCTGGCTCAGGTTCTGGTTCTGGTTCTGGTTCTGGTTCAGGTTCTGGTTCTGGTTCTGGTTCTGGTTCTGGTTCAGGTTCAGGTTTTTCTAATTTTTGTGCAAGTGGACTATTTTTTATATCATTTATAAATGGTAATATTACATTATCAAATTGTATGAAAATATCAGTAACTGCTTGATCTATAGTTATAGAAAATTTAAAAAGATTATCAAAGTTATCCATATCTGTTGTTTGTATAATATCTTCTTGAACAATAGAAAATTTTGCATTTTTCAAATCTTCATATTCTGCACCATTTATAGCTGTAGTTAATCCACCTGATATATTTGAGACTACCTCTTTTATGGCATCTGCCATATCATTATCTATTGTTTGAGAAGGTTCCTCTTCCATCCCCATCATAGCATTGAAGATTATAGATGATGCTATAGCAGGAAATATAAAATTCCAACTAGAAGTTATATTTTCAAACTCAAAAGTAGAACATATAGATAAAAGCTGAATATCTTCAAGGCTATCCTCTTCTATTTTAAATATATCATTTATACTTACATCTTTTGCTAATAAGCCTTGTATTGTTGAACACACTCCATCTTTTATAAGTGTTGATAAGTCTGATGCCATTTAATTTTTTTCCATTTTTAATTTTTCTCTATACTCTTTTTGTTTTGCTAAAATCTTTTCTTTATTTTTTCTATAATATTCTCTTCTATACTCTTTTAATTTTTCTCTCTTTTTTTCTCTATATTCTTTATCATATTCTAATCGTTCATTTTTGTTTTTTAGATAATATTGATGTTTTTTATCTTGATATTCTTGTATTTTTTGTTTGATAATTTCTTCTCTTGAATCTATATGAGCTTTTTGTTTTTTTGCAATCTCTTTTAATTTTTGAGTAAAACTACCACCAAATAATTCTACTTCATAATCGATAGCATTTTGTTTTTGTTCTAGTTTTTCAGTATCTTTTTTTTGAAGCTTAGATTTAAGATAATAAGCTCTTTTTTTCTTTTTATGAGCTTTTAAATTATCTTCTCTAAGTTTTTTTAATTCTTCTAAATTCATAATTTAATATAAAACCATATAAGTAATATTAGATTATTTTTTTAGTTGATTTGCTGTTTGAAGCATAGTATCTGTTGTTGTTATAGATTTAGAGTTTGCTTCATATGCTCTTTGTGCAGTAATAAGATTTGTCATCTCTGTAACTAATTGTACATTTGAAGACTCTAACATACCTTGTCTAAGTGTTCCTAATCCATCGGTTCCTGGTGTTCCATCTGTTGCATCACCTGAAGCACTTGTTGCTAAATATAAACTATTTCCTATAGGTGAAAGTCCAGCATTATTTACAAATGTTGATAGCTGAATTTGACCTAATTGTTGTTCTGTTCCGTCAGATTTTGATCCTGTTACTAAGCCATCTGCAGTTATTGAAATTTTTGTTATTTCTGATGGTATAGTAATAGGAGGATCTAGTTTAAACCCTTGGCTATTTACTAAGTCTCCATCACTATTTTGTTTAAATGCACCATTTCTTGTATATGCGGTATCTCCACTTGCAGTTGTTATTTTAAAATAACCTTTTCCTTGAACAGCTACATCCAAATCATTACCTGTAGCTATACAATTTCCTTGCATAGAATCTTTTTGTATACCAGAAATTACCACTCCACATCCTACATCAATTCCTGTAGGATTTTGTGTATCAGCCGAAGTTGCAGATGCTGTATAATTTAAACTTTGGTACATAAGATCTTGGAACTCTGCTCTATCTTTTTTAAATGCAGTAGTATTGATATTTGCAATATTATTTGAAATTACATCTATATTATATTGTTGAGCAGTCATACCTGTAGCTGCTGTATATAAGCCTTTTATCATAATAAAATTCCTTTAATTATTTTTAAGTTTTCTTATTATAATTAAACTATGATTAAAGTTAGATAAAAAAATATTCAAAAAGTTTACAATTTTTTCTATAACTAAGTAAATTTTTAACATATATCTACTATAATGTCTTTGGTATTTTTTATTAAAAGGATTTATATTATGAGAATATTAATTGTAGATGATAGTTCAACTATGAGAAGAATTATTGGAAATGTTGTTCAGCAACTAGGTGTAAAAAAAGGGGATTTTGATGAAGCTGCAGATGGTGTAGAAGCATGGAAAATACTTGAAACTAATGGTCAGTATGATGTTATTTTAACAGATTGGAATATGCCAAATATGAATGGTCTTGAACTTGTTAAGAAAATTAGAGCTGGAGGTGCTCATCAAAAAACTCCTATTGTTATGATTACAACTGAAGGTGGTAAAAGTGAAGTTATTACAGCATTAAAAGCTGGTGTTAATAACTATATAGTAAAACCTTTTAGTGCAGATATATTAAAAGAAAAACTTGATGGGCTAGTAAAAGGTTGATAAAATGAGTATGAGTCAAGAGGAGATAGAAGCACTTATGAGTGGTGCTGATGATATCTCAGGAGGCGACGAAGAATCTAGTGATGATAGTGTAGGTGCTATTGATAATGATATTTTAGCGGGGATAGAAGGTATTACAGATGATGAACCTCAAGAAGAGGAATCATCAAATGATAATATTGATGATATTTTAGCGGGGATAGAAGGTATTACAGATGATGAACCTCAAGAAGAGATACCTACTCAAGATGATTCTGCTCACACAATAGAAGAGATGATTGAAGAATCTAAGTTTCCGTTACCAGTTGAAAAAGAACATAAAGTTGTAAATCAATTAAATGAAGTAGCAGAGGATAGTGAAGAGAAAGCTTCTCAAATATTTGATATTTTAAGTTTTATTTTAGATGAAAATGGTGAAGTAGGGGATGTATTTAATCAACTTGAAGAGTTTGCTACAAAACAGCGGGATCTTTTAACTTCATTAGAAAATAAATTTCCTAATATAGATGTATTTAAAGACAATTTGGAAGAATCTCAAAAATCAATTGAGATAATACAAGCATATAAACTTCGAATAGATGCAGAAAATAATAAGATTTTTGAGGCTATGGAGATTATGCAATATCATGATATCAATAGGCAAAAGATTGAAAGAGTAATGGCAGTTATTAAAAAACTTACAAATTATTTAAATGGTATTTTTGAAGATGATACTGGTAAACCAGAAGTTCAAATAGCTAAGCATATCTCAGGTGATTCTGCATCAACAGTTAGTGATGATGATTTAGAATCATTAATAGGTGAGTTTAGTAATAATTAATGAAGGTATAATAATATGACACAAGGTATACATCCATTAGCAGCAAGTATGGTAAATCAACTAAATAGAGCAGCTACTGTATCTAATAATTTAGCAAATGTAAATACAGTAGGCTTTAAAGAGGATTTTTTAGCACAAGGTTCATTTAATCAATATTTAACAAAACAAAATGAAAAAGATGAATCAATAGATGAACTAAGTGCAGTTATGAATACAATACCAAAGATAGATCAATCATATTCAGATAATAGAGTAGGTGGTATTTCTCAAACAGGAAATCCTCTTGATTTTGCTATTACATCTAGTGATAAGTATTTTAAAGTTAAAAATATAAACGGAGATATTTTATTAACAAGAGATGGATCATTTAAAAATATAAATAATCAATTAGTAACAGCAAATGGTAGTTTGGTATTAAATAAAAATAATCAGCCTATTAATTTATCTAATGGAACAGATGATATTTTTAAAGATATAGCATTAGTAAGTACTAATTTAAATACTGAAGATAAAGTTGGTAATAATAGTTATAAAATTAGTAATAAAACTGTTTTAAAAAATGAAGATTCAATTAATTTTATAAAACAAGGTTATCTTGAGCATAGTAATGTAAATACAATAACATCAATGACCGCTTTAATAGAAGCACAAAGAGAGTTTGAACAATCACAAAAAGCAATAACTGGTATTGATGATATAAATAAAAAAGTTATTGCAGATATTGGAACTACAAGATAAAAGGTGATAGATGGAGCCAAGTAGCGTAAGTCAATTATTGTATAAACAATTAAATTATACATCACAAAGGCAAAAAGTAATATCTACAAATATTGCTAATATAGATACTCCAGATTATAAGACAAAAGATTTAAGATTTAAAAATGAGATGGATAAAGCAAGTGAAGATAAAGCTTTAGAGTTAGTGCGTACAAATAAATATCATATGCAAATAGATAAAATAGATAAAGAACCAAATTTAGCTACATATGAAGTAGATGGATTAGAGGAACAAAATGATGGCAATAATGTAAATTTAGATACACAAATGTCACAGCAAGCTCAAAATAGTATGATATTTAGTGCGATACAAAACTCGATCAAGAAGGATACAGCTTGGTTTAAAAGTGTTATTGATGCTTCTGGTAAAAATTAACTAGGATAATAATATATGGAACAAATTTTTAAGTTTATAAATGGTCTAAACCAAGCACAAAGAGCAGTAATAATAGGTGGATTTTCTTTATTATTTTTCTTTTTGGTTGGGTTGCTTATTTATTCAAATATAAAAGCTCAAGATGAACAATTAAATTATACAATAGCAACAAACTTAACAAAAAATCAAGTTATGTTAGCAAGTGCGGAGTTAGATGCTGCAAATATTCCATATTCTGTTGTTGGAAATGGAAATCACCTAACATTAAGAACTAATAAGATAAATGTAAATATTGCAAAAATAAAATTAATTACAAGTGAATCTGCTACATCAAAACATAGTGGTTGGGAGATTTTTGATAAAAGTTCTCTTGGAACTACAAATTTTGAAAATAAAGTAAAATATTTAAGAGCGATGGAGGGTGAATTAGGTAGAAGTTTAGAATCACTTTCAGGTATTTTAGCTGCAAATGTAAAAATAGCAATACCTAAAGATACTGTTTTTACACAAAAAAAAGTTCCACCTAGTGCATCTGCTGTTTTAACATTAAGAGATGGTACTATGCTGTCAAGAAAGCAAGTTGATGGAATTAAAAATTTTATTGCTTCTGCAATTCCTAAATTAACACCAGATCATATTAAACTTATAAATCAAAATGGGGCTTTATTAGAACATTCTCAAGCTGATATAGATAGTGTTAAATATATAGCACATGAAAAATATAGACATAAGTTAGAAACAGATTATGAAGATAAGATTATATCTTTGCTTCAACCTTTTATAGGAAACAATAGAGTTGTTGCAAAAGTTAATATAGATCTTGATTTTACAAAAAAAGAGATATCTCAAGAGATATATGAACCAGAGGGAACTATACGAAGTCAACAAAGTACAGAAACAACTACAAAAGAGATGGATAAAAAAGTTAAAGAGAGTGTTTTAGCTCCAGGTGTGCAGTCTAATATACAAGCAAATAAGAAAAAAAATAATAATATAGAGGCTCAAAAATCAAAAGAGCAAGCAAAAACTACAACAAATTATGAGATATCAAAAAAACTTATTAGTCAAAAAGATAATAGTTATGCCTCAATAGCAAAGATTACAGCTGCTGTTACATTTGATTCATCTGTATTAGAAAAACTTGAGAATAAAGAGGAGTTTTTAAATAATTTAGACCTTGTGGTAAAAGAAGCTATTGGTTTTAGAGAAAAAAGGGGAGATGGTGTTACTGTACGAGCTTTTAAATTTATAGGATTAAGACCTTTTGGAGAAACAAATGCTACTATGGATTCTCAAGATATATCAGATAGTAGTATATTTGGGGTAAAATCTATTTTAGAAGAGTTTGCACAGTATATTCAATATTTAATAGCATCTATTTTATTGTTTGTATTTTATAAAAAGTTT
>JAMOPZ010000429.1 GCA_027064245.1 Campylobacterales bacterium | reverse complement strand
ATATTATATTGCCAATGACAGTTATTCGTCGTCTTGACGCTGTTTTAGAGCCTACAAAAGAAAAAGTAGTTGAAGTTTATAACCAGTACAAAGATAAACTTGATGATATGGATGATTTACTTGGTGCTAAGAATGGTTCAAACCTTGGTTTTCATAATCACTCAAACTTTACTTTAAAATCTCTCCTTGATGACCCATCTAACATAAAAAGTAACTTTGAAAATTATCTTAATGGCTTTAGTGCTAATGTTCAAGATATTTTAGAAAAATTTGAGTTTAGAAATCAAGTGGCAAAACTTGACAGAACGGGTAATCTTTATCTAACTATTCAAAAATTTTGTTCATCAACTATAAACCTCTCGCCAAATACCATTAAAGATGAAAATGGGAATATTATCCATCACGGATTATCTAATCTTGGAATGGGGTATGTATTTGAAGAGCTTTTGCGACAATTTAACGAAGATGAAAATGCACAAGCAGGAAAGCACTTTACACCACGAGAGATAATCTCACTTATGACAAACCTTGTTTTTATACCTATAAAAGATGAGATAAAAGAGGGAACTTACTTCATCTATGATAATGCTTGTGGTTCAGGTGGTATTTTTTGTTATGGTAATGATTTTTTATATAATAAACCATCTGTATTATTTGGAAGAAAAGGTACAGTAGATAAACCTTTATTTGTTGAAAAGCCTTTTTGGACTGTTGATACAATGTTTTATAGTGAAATCAAGGAGAATGTGTATCCAAAATTCTTTTTTTTATTAGCTAAAACAATAGATTTTAATAAATATAAATCTGGTTCAGTTTTGCCAAGTATGACACAAGAAGATTTGTCTAATATAAAATTACCATTACCGTGATTACAAGAACAAATTAAAATTATTGAATATATTGAAGCTGAATTATCCAAAATAGGTAAAGTCATAAACCAAATTCAAAAAGAGATAGATTTAATAAAAGAGTATAAAATCAGCTTAATAAGTGAAGTTATTACTGGACAGATTGATGTTAGATAATAATGCAACAAAAGGGATAGAATATATGGAATTAATACATGCAATAGTTACTAATGATTGGTTTTTACTTTTTGCAGGGTTAGCAAGTATAATTTCTCTTAGTATGGCTTTTTTTGCTGTTAGTAAGGTTAAGAATATTGATAAAAGTATTCATCAGAATCAAAGTGGAACGGGTAATAAACAAGCAGGTAGGGATATAAATTAATGTTTGGGAATAGTGGACAACAGCAAGATGGAGAACAAAATCAGCAAGCTGGTAGAGATATTAATAATACAACACACAATCACTTTGATGATGATATTAGTTTTGATTTAGTAGAAACAGAAAAAACAATAGATGATTTGTATGAAATATCGCAAAGTATAAATACTAAAGAGAGCTATTCATACAAGGGAATGAATATTGAAGAGAAAAATAAATTAAATCAAATGGTTGAATATTTTAGCTCTGTTATTCAAGATAAAATAGTATATTTTTATGAAATAAAAGCAGTGTTAGAAAGTAATGATGATGATTTTAGAGAAAGGTTTGAATATATTATTGAGACAATAAAGGGAGCGATTATTGCTATTGATAGCAAAGAAGAGTTGACACCTTATAAAATTAACAAGATATTTGAAAAATTCTATAAGCAAGATTGGAATATAAAAAAGAAAATAAGAGCAAGAAGACTTATACATTTTATGTATTTTTCTTGCTTTATAGGTAAAAAAGAGGTTTAAATGATTTTAGCTAATCCATTTGAAGATACTAAAAAGAGTGTATTAAATAGCTCTGCACGAGTAATAGATATTATTGCTAATAGAAAAATAAATCAGTTTGAAAAAGTTGTATCTATTGTTGAAAATGAATTGCAAATTTCTTATGATAAAGTTATTTTATCATTGAATTTTCTGTTTATGACTGGAGCATTAGAATATGACAGAATAAATGACATATTGAGGTTAAATAATGAAGCTTAGTAAATTATATTCATCAGATAGTCGTTTTGAAGCAATCATATTTAATACCAATAATATTAATGCTATTTTAGCAACGGGAGAGAGACCACATTCCGTTGGTAAAACAACACTTTTTAAATTGATAGATTATTGTCTTATAAAAAAAAGTAAACCAAAATTTCTTGAAGCTTCTGTATTTGAAGATTTTGTTTTTTATCTTGAGCTTGAATTAGCAGATAATAGTTATATAACAATAAGAAGAAAAGTTAAAAAACGAACAAAAATAGCAATTAAAGTTCATAATGCCAAAACAGACTTATCTACTTTAGAAGATACCGAGTTTGATATCATAGATGGATATGATAATGTATTAACATTTTTTAAAGAAAAAATAGACTTTGAACTTAATGGGAAGAAGATAAATAAATATAGAAATTATTTAAATTATTTTCTTAGAGATAAAGATGATTTTAGCCATCCATTTATGTTAAATAAATATAAACGGGGCAAAGATGTAGAATGGAAAACAATAGTTGCTTCAATGGTTGGGCTTGATGATACGATTGTTAGAAAGAAATATAATCTTGAAAAAGAGATTGAAAAACTTGAAAGTGAAATATCTTCTTTAGAAAATAATAGTAATTTTAGTTTATCTGATATAGAAGTAGTAAAAGAAACTCTTTTACTCTTAGAAGCTGAGCTTAATGAGAAAGAAACATTATATAAAAACTTTGATTTTTATTTGAAAGAACATCATATAAATAAAGAGCTTGTTTCAGAAGTAGAAGCGATTGTTGCAGAATTAAATAAAGAGAGATACTCATTAAATAAGAAGCAACAACTAATAGAAAAATCTTTAATGAAAGAACAAGAAATTGATTTAAAAAAAGTTCAAAAGCTTTTTAATGAGGTAAATATTAATCTTAGTGATATGCTAATTAAGAGTTATGAAGATGTCATTGAATTTAATGATAAAATTACTAAAGACAGGGAATTGTATTTACAAGCAGAACATAGTCGAATAGAGCAAAGGCTATCTGAAATTGATGAAATACTAATACTTGAAAATAGTAAAAGAAAAGAACTTTTATCTGTACTTACAGATACAGATACATTTAGTAAATTTAAAAAAATTGAACAAGAAATAGTTACTATAAAAACAAATATTAGTTTGGTAGAAGAAAAATATAGAAAGTTAAGAGAATATAAATGTAAGCTAAAACGAGTTAAATTACTGAATAAAAGGCGAGATAGATTAGTAGTGAAGCTTAACCATAGTATTAAAACTCCAAATGATATATTGCTATCCATAAAAGAGACATTTAAGCGATTATCTCGTTTAGTTCTTGGTGTTGATGCAATATTAAATATTGCACTGAATAGTAGTGATAATTTAGTTTTTGAAACAAAGGTTATAGATACGGCTGTTGTTCTTGATAATTCTAAAGAAGAGGGCGAAGCTTATTCAAGAATGTTTTGTTTTATTTTTGATGCTTCAATCGGACTTACATATAAAAATCAAAAGTTTTTTCATTTTATTGCGCATGATGGGCTATTTGATAACTTAGGAAAAGAATATAAGAAAGGGATAATGAGTGTTTTGAACTTATTAGTTGAAAATGGGCTTCAGTATATTTTTACATCCATTGAAGATGAAATAGATGATGAAGAATTTTTAGAACTTTGTAAATCGGAATATTTAATAAAAGAACTTGCAGATACTAATGAGCAAAGACTATTTAAAATGGATACTTTTTAAGGTTGTAATATGATTGAATATAAAATATTTTGCGATGAAAGCTGCCATTTACAAAACGATGGATGGGATATTATGTCATTGGGAGCTATTAAACTTCCCTCTGATGAGTATGCAAAAATTAAAAATGATATAAAAGAGATAAAGCTCAAGCATAAAACCCCATTTGAGATAAAGTGGACAAAATTGTCTTATAGTCGAATGTCTCTCTATAAAGAGCTTATAGACTACTTTATAGACTCAAGTATGACTTATAGAGTTGTAACTATCATCAACAAACACGACTTAAATCACGATATGTTTAATCAGACACATAGTGAGTTCTATTACAAAACATATTACTTAGTATTAAAGAAAATAATGAATGAACATGATAGTTATAAGGTTTATATGGACTTAAAAGATACTCGTGGAAAAGAAGCACTTGATAATCTTAAAGAGGTGTTTGAAAACTCAAGAGAATTACCTTTACCATTTATGCAACATATAAGAGCAGATGAGTCTCAACTGTTACAATTAACCGACTTATTTACTGGTGCAGTCTCTTATAAGATGAGAGGCTTAAATGGTAGTAAGATTAAGTTAGAGATTATAGACTATATTGAAAGACGATTAGGTATACGACTCAACACAACATCAAGATATGGTAATGAAAAATTTAATAAATTTATTCAAGACCCTAAAAAGGTAAAATAGTGCAAGATCTTCCTTTAATACTTAGTGATGAAGCAAAAATAAATAAGACTGATATAGAGAGGTTGTATCAGATATTTAAAAAAGACTTTATTGATACGCAGACTGTATTAAAAATTGCTTCAGTTGATTATGTCATTACTGTGAAGCCTAATATCATTTGTGATTGTCTTTTTTCCGGAGATAAAAAACCTGAGAGGTTTTGGCACATCATCACAAAAAAAGAGTTTGACTGTAAGAAAAGAAACAACCCTTGCCCTGATGATAGAGAAAAAAATAGAGTGTATGATGTTTCAAGAGCAAAAAGAACACATTGGATAAAGCAGACTATTGACAATATAGAAGATGAACATATAAAATATTTTTTTGAAGATAATGGAGAGCCTACACATTTTCTTTGGGATACAAAAAGATTTTTTATGGTTTTGATTAAACATTTGGGAAAAAGTCAAAACTTATTGGTTACTGCATATCCAGTACATAGAAACAAATATAGAGATTTTCAAAAAAGGTTCAATAAATATGAAAAAAAGAAATAGTTTTAACATCGCTTTGGTACGGCTGTGCGATGTTATCCAGCCACCTGCGAGTGAATATCTAAGAGATACTCCTCTATACCATTTGGTATATCAAGATGTAGAATTATATTATAATGTGTCTAAATGTAAGCTGATGAAGAAACATTTTAATTAAGGCGATGAGATGACAGAATTAAAAGAGATTAATTTAGAAGAGTTTATAGAGAGTTACTTGTTGGATAGTAATAGCTATGAGAAACGAAACTATCACGATTATGATAGAGCTTTATGTTTAGATACTGAACTACTATTTAGGTTTTTAGAAGATACGCAAAATGAAGAGTTAGAGAAGTTAAAGACTATACACGGTAGTGAATATAAAACTAAAATAGTAAAACGACTTTTTAAGCAGATACAATCTAAAACAATTGTGGAAGTTCTTAAAAATGGTATAAAAGACAATGGTATAAAGTTAGTTATCGCCTACGACAAGCCAAATTCTACCTTAAATACTGATATTGTAAAACTCTATTCTAAAAATATTTTTTCTGTAATGAGACAAGTTCACTTTAGCCTTAATAATGAAAAATCTCTTGATATGGTCCTCTTTTTAAATGGTGTACCAATTATTACACTTGAGTTGAAAAATGAGCTAACAGGTCAAAATGTTAATGATGCAATAAAGCAGTATAAACAAGACCGTGACCCAAGAGAAGAGCTTTTTAAGTTTGGTAGATGTTTAGTACATTTTGCAGTAGACACAAGCTTAGTATATATGACTACAAGATTATCAGCACAAAAAACATTTTTCTTGCCCTTTAATAAAGGTTTAAATGCAGGAAAAGCGGAAAAAAATGTTAAGAAAGGGGCAGGTAATCCAGCTGTTGAGGGTAATTTGAAAACTGCATACCTTTGGGAAGATATCTTTAAAAAAGATACACTGATAGATATAGTTAAAAACTATACACAATATATAGAAGAAAAAGATAAAGAGACTAAGAAAGTAAGTAAAAAAATTATCTTTCCACGATTTCATCAGTTTGATGTAGTAAGTAAGCTGCTTGATGACTCAAAAGAGCAAGGGGTAGGGCAAAGGTATCTTATACAGCATAGTGCAGGGAGTGGAAAATCTAATTCTATCTCGTGGTTAGCTCATAAGCTTGTGAGTCATATGGATAGTAGTGGTACAAAACCTATATTTGACAGTATTATTGTTGTTACAGATAGAACTATATTGGATAAACAGATACAAGATAATATTGCATCATTTGCCTCACAAAGTGGTGTTGTTGAGCCTATTAAAAATGGGAGTAAACAACTAAAAGAGTCTTTAAAAGATGGTAAAAAAATTATTATTTCTACTATTCAAAAATTTCCTTATATTGTAAATGATATAGGAGACTTATCAGATAAAAATTTCGCAATAATTATAGATGAAGCGCATAGCTCAACAAGTGGTTCAACAATGCAAGGTATGGGTAGAAGTATTGGTAGTGATACTGAGAGCGAAGAGGAAAAAACAACAGAAGATGAGATAGTAGAGATAATCAAGGCGAAAAAGTTACAAAAAAATGCTTCTTACTTTGCTTTTACTGCTACACCAAAAGAGAAAACTTTAGAGTTATTTGGGAAGAAAATAGAAGATGGCAGATATGTTCCTTTTCATTTGTACAGTATGAAACAAGCTATTGAAGAAAATTTTATACTTGATGTTTTAAAAAACTATACTACTTATGATAGCTATTACAAACTACTTAGTGCCATAGAAGATGACCCTAAATATGATAAAAAGAGAGCTTCTCGTAAACTAAAACATTTTGTAGAAACACAAACAATAACTATTGATAAAAAGATTCATATTATTGGAGATCATTTTTTTGATAATGTAATTAAGAAGATAAAAGGTCAAGCAAAGGCTATGATAGTTACACAGTCACGGCAAGAGGCTGTTAAATATTTTATGTCATTAAATAAATACTTAAAAGATAATAATCAGCCATATAAAGCTATTGTGGCTTTTTCGGGATCTGTAAAAATAGATGATGAAGAGTACACAGAG
>JAMOPZ010000428.1 GCA_027064245.1 Campylobacterales bacterium | reverse complement strand
TTAGATCTAAAAGATTTAGATAAAGATAAATTTAATTTTTTAGATAATTTAGATGGAATTAATGAGTGGTATATCAATAATACAGAGAATATTTTAATAGTAAAATATGATAATACAATAGTAAATGATAGTAAGATAAAAGTAACTTTAGCTTAATTATGGTACACTTCATAAATAAAAATAAAAATACGAGGATATAAGATGGATATGACACCTAAGCAAATAGTTGCTTATTTGGATGATTATATAATAGGTCAAAAAGAAGCTAAAAAAACTATAGCAATAGCATTAAGAAACAGATATAGAAGAATGCAGTTAGATAAAGAGCTTCAAGAAGAGATTATGCCAAAAAATATTTTAATGATAGGTAGTACAGGAGTTGGTAAAACAGAGATTGCAAGAAGAATGGCAAAGATGATGAATTTACCTTTTGTAAAAGTAGAAGCTAGTAAATATACTGAAGTTGGATATGTAGGTAGAGAGGTTGAATCTATGGTAAAAGATTTGGCTCATGAAGCTCATAATTTGGTACAAAAAGAGTATGAACAAAAAATTCAAAGTTCTATTGATGATGAAGTTATAAGACAAATTGTAGAGATTTTAGTTCCTCCACTTCCTGAAACTGCAAGTGCTAATGCAAAAGAATCATTTATAAAAACATATAATATGATGGAAGAAAAAGTTTTAAGTGGCACAATGGATGATAAAATGATCACTATAGAATTACCTAAAAAAACACATGTAGAAATAGTAGATTCAAATCTTCCTATGGATATGAATGCTATTAGTGAATCAATAAATAGTATGATAGGAAAAATGGGTAAAGAGAAGATCAAAAAAGAGGTTACAATAGCACAAGCAAAAAAACTGTTAAGAAATGTAGCAAGTGATAATCTAATAGATAAAGAGTATATTGCAAATGAAACTGTAAAAAGATGTGAAAATGGTGGAATAATCTTTTTAGATGAGATAGATAAAATTGCAACTGGTGGATCAAATAAAAATCAAGATCCTTCTAAAGAGGGTGTTCAGCGAGATCTGCTACCTATAGTAGAGGGTAGTAGTGTACATACAAAATATGGACAAATAAAAACAGATCATATACTTTTTATAGCAGCTGGTGCTTTTCATGTGAGTAAACCTAGTGATTTACTTCCTGAACTTCAAGGTCGTTTTCCACTTAGGGTTGAATTAAATCCTTTAAATGAAGATGACCTTTATAAGATACTTACAAATACAAAAAATTCTCTTCTTCGTCAATATAAAGCACTTTTAGGTGTAGAGGGTGTGAATTTAGAATTTGATGATGAAGCTATACGATCATTTGCATCTTTAAGTGTTAGTGCAAATGAAAAGGCAGAGGATATAGGTGCTAGAAGGTTGCATACAGTTATTGAAAAAGTTTTAGAGGATATTAGCTTTGAAGCAGATGAACATAAAGATGATACAATAACAGTAACAAAAGATTTAGTAGAGGAAAAACTCAATAATATAGTAAAAAATGAAGATACAGCTAGATATATTTTATAAATACATAAGATAGATTTAGTTAAAATCTAGCATAATATAATTTTTCGGAGATAAAAAATGAAAATTACAAGTTTTGAAGATGTAGAAGCAACAGGGTATGAGATATGTTTTTTCCATAGTGGGTGTGATGGGGATGCAGATGTTGTCATTTTAGATATTAATAGTATATTTGATTATGAAGAGAAAAAACATGATATTTGTAAAGAAAAATTTACATCTGTTGCAATAATTGATGAGCAAAGTGATTATGATGCTTTTAAAAATTTTGGTATAACAGCTTGGATAAAAAGAGAAAATATAGATCAATTACCTGCACTTTTAGATGAAATTAAAAAAAGGATATCATCATAATAATAGATACTCATATTCATCTTGATAATATTCAATATAAAGATGATCTTGAAGATGTAATTTGTCATGCTTTAGATAGTGGGATAAAGAAGTTTATTATTCCAGGTGCAGATCCAAAAGATCTGTTAAGAGCTATAGAGATTAGTCAAAGGTATGATGAGGTTTTTTTTGCTATTGGTGTGCACCCTTATGATTGTGAGAATTTTGATATAAAACTATTTGAAAAACATATAGAACACCCAAAATGTGTAGCTATAGGTGAGTGTGGACTTGATTATTATAGACTACCTGATGATGAAGAGGAAAAAGCTAAAAATATAGCACTTCAAAAAGATATTTTTATAAAGCAAATAGAGTTTGCTAAAAAAGTAAAGAAGCCTTTAATTATTCATATTCGAGATGCCTCAAATGATAGTAAAAAAATACTTTTAGATTATAAAGCTAGTGAAGTAGGTGGCGTATTGCATTGTTTTAATGCTAGTGAATATCTACTTGATCTTTGTGAAGAAAATTTTTATTTTGGTATAGGTGGAGTAGTTACTTTTAAAAATGCTAAAAAATTAGTAGATATTTTACCTAAAATTCCAAAAGATAAAATTATTGTAGAAACTGATGGTCCATATCTTACTCCTCATCCATATAGAGGAACACGAAATGAACCAAAATATACAAAACTTGTAGTAGAAAAAATATCACAAATTTTAAATATATCTACAGAAATTGTGGAAGATTTTACAACAAAAAATGCAAATAGATTGTTTAATATTTAAGGATAGTTCTTTTGTATTTTAAAGTTATTTTATATCTTGTCTTGATATTTTCATCTGTGCAGGCTATGTTAGTGGGGACTCCATTTATAAATAATGATTTAAAAATATTAAGAGAGTTTGATATAGATCAGACATATCTTACAGATTATGCTTTACAAAAAGATATTCAAAAATATCTTAAACATACTCAAAAAAAATATACTCAAAAACTCAACGATGCATATCTTTTCATTCCTCAAATTAAAAAAGTTTTAAAAGAAAATAATATACCATCAGCTTTTTTATATATGGTTATGGCTGAGTCAAATTTTATTTTAAATGCCCATTCAAATAAAAAAGCAAAAGGATTATGGCAATTTATGCCAAAAACAGCTGTTTTTTATGGTCTTGAAAAAGATAGTTATATTGATGAGAGAATGGATATTATAAAATCAACACAAGCAGCAGCAAAATACTTAAATCAACTTCATAAAAGATTTGGTAAGTGGTATTTAGCAGCTATTGCATACAATTGTGGTTCAGGAAGATTAATAGAGGGACTTTGTAGAGCTAAAATTGATATGTATTGTGAAGATGTTGGGTATAAACAATGTAAAAAAGATAAAAAGATTTTAAATTTTAGGTCTATTATTAGCCAATATCAGCATAAGAAAGTATCATTTTCAAAACTAAAAACAGTGTATAAAAAAGTAAGACATTGGAAATATAATTTAGATATAAATAGATTATTAACTGTACAAACAATAGTAAAAAGACAATATATTCCAAACGAAAGTAGAAAATATTTGCGTAAAATTATAACTTTAGCTATTATGAATAATGAAGATTTTTTATTAAAAGATGAAAATTTACATCTTTTAAATAGAGGAATTAGTGATCCTATAGCTAAAATAAAAGTAAAAGGTGGTGTTCGTCTTAGTACTTTAGCACAAATTATAGGATTGAATCTTGATAAGTTAGAGGCTTTAAATCTACATATTAGAAAAAATATTATACCTTTAAAAAAAGAATCATATACTATATATATACCATATTCAAAACTTGCACGATATAATGCAAAAAAACAACTTTTAAATAAAACAATTTTTAAATCATATATAGTAAAATCAGGCGATACTTTGAGTAAAATAGCATCGGTTTATGGTACAAAATATCAACTTATTAAAAAATATAATAATCTTAAGTCAAATATGCTTAAAGTAGGTCAGGAGCTTATTATTCCTAATTATAATATGATAAAAACAAATAAAAGTGTATATATAATTCAAAGTGGTGATAATTTAAGTAAAATTGCCAAAAAATATAAAATTGCAGTAAAAAAACTTATGTTAGATAATAATTTAACAACATCATCAATAAAAATAGGAGAAAAACTTGTTATTAAGTACTAAATTTTATTTTGCTATAGGTATAGGATTTATTTTAACTGGATGTGGATCAGTATATAAAAGTAGTTATATCCCATATGGATCTTCTAATAGTAGTTCAAAATCATATAATAAAAATATACCAACACATATGAAAAATAGTAAAGCTATGCATAGGGCTACTATGAGACCATATACTGTTCTTGGGAAAAGATATTATCCTACATATGCACATATTGGTGATACTTTTAGAGGAATAGCATCTTGGTATGGACCAAATTTTCATGCTAAAAAAACAAGCAATGGAGAAATATATAATATGTATGCCATGACAGCAGCTAGTAAAACTCTTCCTATGAATACTGTAGTAAAAGTCGATAATCTTGATAATGGTAAAAGTACAGTAGTAAGGATAAATGATAGAGGTCCTTTTGTAACAGGTAGAATTATAGATCTATCAAATGCAGCAGCACATAAAATAGATATGGTAAAAAAAGGTACAGCTCATGTAAGATTAACTGTACTTGGATTTAATGGTAAAATAGCAACAACCGCACAAGAAAAAGATGAAGTACAAACTATATCAAATTATTATATTCAAGTTGGTGTTTTTAGTAGAATTGCTGGTGCAAAAATAACAAAACAAAGATTTGAGATGATTTTAGATGATAATCATAAAGTGATCTTAAAAGATGGTATTTTTAGAGGTGGAAAAGTAAAAAGAGTATGGATAAGTGGATTTAGAAGTGAAGCAGAAGCTAGAGATTTTAAAGATGAAAATAATTTAATAGGTGCTATGATAATAGCACAATAAAAAGGATAATAATTATGACAAAATTATCAAGAGAAACAAGAGAAACCAATATAAATTGTAGTGTTGAAAAAAATGGAGTAGGTGACTATAGTATAGATACAGGTATTGGCTTTTTTGATCATATGTTAGAAGCTTTTAGTAAACATAGTGGAATTGATATAGATATTAAATGTGATGGGGATACTTATGTAGATGATCATCATAGTGTAGAAGATTGTGGTATAGTAATAGGTAAGCTTTTAAAAGATGAGATTTTTCCTATTAAAAATGTTGAAAGATATGGCAATGCTACAGTTGTTATGGATGAAGCTAGTGTTACTTGTGCACTTGATTTAAGCAATAGACCATATTTAGTTTATAATGTAAGCTTAGATGGAAAAGTTGGTAATTTTGATGTAGAGCTTATAGAGGAGTTTTTTTATGCACTTTGTATAAACTTTGGTATTACTTGTCATATTATTTTTGATAGAGGAACAAATAAACATCATATTATAGAAGCTACATTTAAAGCTTTTGCAGTAGCTTTAAGAAGAGCATTAATAGAAAATAAAAAATTAGGGATACCAAGTACAAAAGGTAGCTTATAAAATAGATATATAATATAAAATAATTTTATAATTTGAGTATAAATATATAAAAAAATAAAGTTATTTTATAAACTAAATAAAAAAATGTTTCAAAGGTGGGAATTTTCGTAATTCTTACCTTTTTTTTTAACTATTTTAATAAAGACTTAAGAAAATTATGTAATAATTGTACTAAGTTTTATTTTACAAAAAGGGGAAAATATGAAATTAAATAAATTAATGTTAAGTGCAGTTACTGCAACTACTTTGATGGCAACAAGTGCTTTAGCATTTGATGCACCAACAGTATTTGAAAAGGATTGTCAAGGATGTCATGGACCAGCTCACCAAGGTGGTGTTGGAGCGGATTTAAGACCAAATAAATTAAGAAATAAAAATGATCAAATGTTAGCATCTACAATTTTAGGTGGAAGACCTGGTACTGCTATGCCTGCATTTAAAAAAGGTGTTTCTATAGGACATGAATTTAGTCAAGCTGATGCAGATGCTATGGTTAAATACCTTAAAAACTTTACAGGTAAGCAAAAAATGGTTCTTACACTTGAAAATGTAAAGAAAAAATGGTCAAAAATCAATGATAGAATTAAATTACTTAAAAAATATCCAAATGCTGTTGATGTAAAAAAAGTTACTGATATCTGTTTTGTTACAGAAAGAGATGCTTCAAAAGTTGACTTTATAGATGGTACAAGTGGTAAAGTTTTATCTAAACACCCAGCTGGATTTGCTGTGCATGTTACAGTTACAAATAAAAGACAACCAAGATATGCTTACTCTATCTCTAGAGATGGTTTAGTTACTATGTATGATTTGGCTTCAAAAGGTCAACAAAAAATTGCAGAGTGTAGAATTGGTACTTCTTCAAGAGGATTAGCAGTTTCTCCAGATGGTAAATACTTAATGGCTGGAAACTATGAGCCAGGTGGAGCAGTATTATTTGATGCTATGACTTTAGAGCCATTAAAAGTATATCCAACTTCAAGTGTAATTGATATGGATGGAAATATTGGATCTTCAAGAGTTGCTGGTATTTATGATACTCCATATGGACCATATATTGCATTTGCACTTAAAGATGCTGGACATGTTTATATCGTAGATTATTCTAAACCAAATTTCCCAATCGTTGGAGATATTCCAAATATTGGTAAAATCTTACATGATGGTTTTGAAAATGAAGGTAAAGAGCAAGGTAGATACTTAATGCAAGCTTCTCAAGGAAGTGATGTAATGGGTATTGTTGACTTTAAAACAAAAACATTAGCTGCTAAAGTTTATACAGGTCCAGGAACTAAACCACATCCAGGTCAAGGTTCATCTTGGTATAATGAAGAGTATGGTGAATTATTTGCTACTCAAAGTATGAATGTTGGTGATGTTGTAATTTGGGATAGCAACTGGGATGTTGTTGCTCATGTTCCAACTGCAGGTGGAGGACTATTTGTTGGTACTTCAAAAAATACTCCATGGATTTGGTCTGACTGTGTGTTAGGTGGATCTAAAAACTGGAATAAAATGTACCTTATCAATAAACAAACTTTAGAAACAGATAGAATTATTGCTGTTGGTAAAGATAAGGGTAAATTAATTGATGCTAAAACACAT
>JAMOPZ010000427.1 GCA_027064245.1 Campylobacterales bacterium | reverse complement strand
TTTGAATAAAAAGTTTTTTTATCATTTAGCTGATATGTAGCACCAACTCTATATGAAATATTTGTAAAACTATCTTCTCTATTAGTTGTAGTATCTGACCAAGCTGTACCATTATAATCATGTATTAAAGCACTATAATCATATCCATCATAGTCAATTCTAATATTTCCAATAGCCGTTAATTTATCATATATTTTATATTTAGTCTCACCATACAAAGCATATCTATTTTCAGTTGTATCTCCTTGTGTAGATTCTCCTGCATAACCTCTATGTGGAACATCAACTAACTGAACAGTGTAATCATCAAGTTTTCTTTGCCCTAAATCTAAACCAAGCATATAAGATAAATTTTCTTTTGTATCTTTATACTCTGTTTTAAAACCATATTGGTCCATATTATCAGTATTATCATTTCTATAGGAGTCATCAAGCCCATCACTATCTGTATCTTGAGGTGAACTTTTATAATCATAATCATCTTTATAGTAATATGTATTTACTTTAAGATTAGCTGTATCACTTAAATCATTACTGTATGTAACAAAATATTTTTGTAAAGTTGAATAATAATCTCTTATGTATGACCAATCTCCTGGGATTCCTTCAGGATACAATCTAGCATTTGTTACACCAGTCACGCTACCACCACCAGCCTCAAATTTATCTGTATAGGTTATACCTGCTGTTATATCACTACTATCATTTAAGTAATACTGAAATTTTCCATTTGCTGATTTTGTCCAGCTTTTACCCTCATCTTCCCAAAAACTATCATCATCAGTATAATTAATATTTAATGAAGCAGAATATTTATCTGTCCCTTTTAATATGTTTGATTTTACATTTTTATATCCATAGCTTCCTGCTTCTACACTAATATCTGCACTATTTTTATTTTTTACTTTTTTTGTAGTTATTATAACAGCCCCAGCTAAAGCAGTATTTCCGTATAGATAACTAGCTCCACCTTTTATTACTTTTATTGATTCTATTTCATCAAGATTAAACTTAACTTTACCACCATTTTGTAATACAGGAACTCCATCTATAACTATAGCAACTCCAGTATCTTCTCCCATAAACTCTTGTTGTCCTATACCTCTTATATGAATCTCAACTGCACTATTTCTTACATCTGCTGTAATCCCTGGTATAGTTTGAAGAAGTTCTCCTATATTTTTAGGACTTATCTTCTCTATTGTTTTTTCATCTATAACATTTACTGTTGAAACTTCCGTTTTTGCATCAATATCTGAACCTACTATAGTAGATGATTCAACATTGATTGTTCCTAAATCAGCAGCATTGACACTTAGTGCTAATACCCAAATCATTAAAAAATACACATTCTTACCCACAACTCACTCCTCAATTATATTAATTTAAGTACGCAACTATACATAAAAATTGCAAATTAATTGTTAAGAAACTGACTAGAAATAGACTTTTATAAAAATAAACAATTATTTAACAATCTTTAGATAGACTACGAACAAAGGAGTACCAAGTATTCCTAAACTATTTTAAATGGAGATATAAGAATGAAAAAAATACTACTGGGTATATGTATACTCGCAATTGGTTTGAGTGCTGTACAAATGCAAAATTATAGAGCAGTACCTATGGATAAAGCAACTTTGGTAAAACAAGGTAAAGAGAAAATGTATTGCAGTGTATGTGGCATGACGCTACCTATGTTCTACAGAACAAATCATGCTGCTGATCATGATGGTATGCATGATCAATACTGCTCAATTACATGTGCTATTGAAGATAAGGTTATAAATGGTAGAAAACTTACAAATTATAGAGTTGTTGATAACACTACTTTAAAACTTATACCTTCAAAAGATGCTTTTTTTGTTGTAGGTAGTAAAAAGCCAGGAACAATGAGTAACATAAGTAAATATGCTTTTGGAACAAAAGAAGCAGCATTAGCATTTCAAAAAGAGAATGGCGGTAAGATTATGGGCTTTGATGAGCTTGTAAAACTTGTTGAAAAAAATCAAGCTAAAGATATGGCTGCAACTAAAAAAAGACAAGCTAAAGCTATCAAAAAAGGTGCGATGATGTACAGCAAAATGTGCAAAAAAACAGATAAAAAGTTTATATCTACTGCACAAGCAAAATCTTTCATAAAACAGAGTAAAATATGTGGAAACATTAAAGGTAAAAAACTCCAAGCGATAGCTATGTATTTAGCTAAAACAAACAGATAATTCCTCCTATAAAGTTCCAATCATTACAAAATGATTGGAACTTTTTTTATTCTCTAATAAAATCTATGAATCTCTTCCATAAGATTATCTATTGTTATATGCTCACCTTTCTTACTTAAAAAATCATCAAGATACTTTTTACTAGCATCTATACCATCTTTAGATTCAATCTCTACAAGCTTTTTATACAAAGGAAGTAAAACTTCTGTTATGTGCTTAGACGTTGCCTTTCTATATGCTTTATAGCCTATTATTTCTTTTGTATTTATATCTCTCATTGTTTCAAAATGAGTAAATACCCAGTAATATCTTCCATCTTTTGCCATATTTTTTATAACAGCTAATATATTTTTACCAGCTTTAATCCTATCCCAAAGAAGTTTAAATATAACTCTTGGCATATCAGGATGTCTTACAATATTGTGAGGTTGTCCTATAAGCTCTTCTCTACTATATCCTGAAATCTCAGCAAAATAATCATTACATTGAGTTATAATTCCTTTAGTATCTGTTTGTGACTCTATATACTTACTTCTATCTAATACAATCTCTTCATCTACTGGTTTGATTTTATTCATTTTAACTCCGATAATATTTTTTTTCTTATTTTTGGATTTGTCATATTTTCACCTCTTAGCATTTTTAAGCTCATCTCATTAAAACCTATAAATCCATTTTTTTTGTTTTCATAAGCTCCAAATCCATAATGCATAGGTGTTGAATCACTTATACTAAACAATACATCTTCTGCTTTTTTCCATTTTTTTGTATCTTGTGTAAAAAACCAAATTGTAGTCTCTTTTGCATCTATTTTTTGTTCATTTAGCCATAAAACAGCACATCCTGGATCATCAAAAAAATGAGTTTTATTATCACTTGTAATGATTTGAACAGTATGAGCTTTTCCTACTATAAACATATGACACTGTGGACACTGTACCTTATTGTCTTTTACTTCTAAAGGGAGTTTTTTTATATTTTCTATCTCAGTTGCACTTTTATTTACTATACTTATATAATAAAAAATCCCAATTAATGCTATAATTGGGAAAAGCACAAGTATGACTTTTTTCATTACATATCCAAGTATCTAATAAGTCCAATTGTTACTTTTTCAAATGGCATAACTCTGGTTCCACCATATTTTAACTTAAAAAGATTTGCACTGTAATTGTCTTTGAAAGGTATTAAATCATCTCCGTGAGGACCAGCTACATGACTACCAAATACATAAACAGATCTTTTTGCATCTTTTTTTGTTCCATTTAAATAATCTTGGATATATATATCTTTTATCTTTGTCTCTAAAAACTTATGTTTTATAAAGTATTCTTGATGAAAATATACTTGCATCATAGCTTTTACAGATACAAATTGAACAACTTTACCATTTTCCAAAGTCGCTTCACATAAAAATTGTGGATATTTTTTCAAGGGTAATTGATATGCTAAATCACTTGCATTATCATCAAGTAATTTAATACCTGAACCAAAAACACTAACTGCTACTAAACAAATAACTAAAATAAACTTTTTCAAATTAACTCCTATAATAAATCTTTTTTCTTAAATGCAACAAAACCAAAATATGAAAATAGTAATCCCAATATAATTGGATATACCATTGAATAAACAATCAATAAATTTGCGCCAAGTGTATCTAGTAAATAGTATGCTACAGGGCCTATTACTGTTAATTCTGGGTCAAATAAAGATATTGCTCCTATTCTAAATACTTCAATAGGATTGAGTAAAGCAGTAGCAATAATCACTTCATCTGTAATCCTTCCTTGTAACATTAAACCAATCAAAGCAATATCTATAAAAGCTAACAATATAATCCAAATCATAAAAGAGCTTCCGATAGCGATATCAGTTGATTTTACTATAGTTGATATAAAAAAAGCAATACCTAAAAAAACAAAACTCATAGCAAATAGTAATCCAGAATATAAAAATATCATATTCCAAGGTAAATCTCCACCTTTAGTTAATCCAAAAATAACACCTAAAAACAGTGCAAAAATAACTGGTAAAAATACTGTTAAAAATCTGCCTAACATTTTTCCCCAATAATAGTTATTTAATGATATTGGAAATGACAGCATATACTCTAAAACGTTACTTTCTCTATCTCCACTTATAGATTTTACAGTCGTTATAAGTATAAATATAGGTAATATTATAATAGTTACTTGTATAAATATCAAAAGCATTCTACTAAGTCCAGTAAATCCCATAACTACTGAGTCTGAAACACCTGTTATAAAAAATAGTGCCATCAATCCACCAAAAACTATCGAATAAACATAAAACCACTTTGAACGAAGAGACTCTTTTACATCCAAATATGCCACTAAAAACAAGTTTTTCATTTATTTTTTCCTAACTCTTTTACTTTTTGTATATTAAATTTTTCTACTTTATAAACTACCTTTTTTGCATCTTCAAAAGATAAAATATCGGCTTTTTTAGGTCTATTTTCTTTAGAGTATGCAGCTAAACCATACGCCATAGGTGTTATACTGTCATCAGTATAGTAAGCAGTTCTAGCATCTATCCAATGTCCATCTTTTGCATCAGTTATCCAAAAAATAGCTTTATCTTTCCACTGTATTTTTTCTTCATCTAACCACAGAAGACCACAGCCTATATCATCAAATTTATACGATTTTCCACTTTTAGGATTTATAATTTCAAATGCAAATTTTCTCTCACTAATCGCCATTTTACATCTTTCACACATATCTCTATCCCAATGAACTTTACTAACTCCACCTATCTCTTTCTTCTCACATCCAATTAGAAATAGTCCAATAAATATAAATAGTAAAATTGATAAATTAAATTTTTTCATCTTCCACTATCTTTCCTAAATCCATATAAATTTTTCTATTTATCAAGTTTTCTATCTCATCTAATCTATGTGTTATAAATAGTGTTGAACATGACTTATCTAAATCTTTTAAGAGAGTATAAAAATGCTCTCTTGCTTTTGGATCTAAGTTTGCTGTTGGTTCATCAAATACTAATAAGGAACTCTTCTTAGAGAGTGCAATTGCAATAAGTAATTTTTGTTTCATACCACCTGAGAGTTTAAAAAACTGCTTATTTAGATTATGTTTAAGATCCAGATCCATTTTAGAAGCCTCTTCAAAAATTAACTCTTTTGAAACACCTGAACTTTTTGCTATAAAAGATATCATTTCATCTAATGTTAATCTAATAGGAGGTGGAAGTTGAGGTATAAAACTTATATCTTGTAAAACCTCAACTCTCTGTTTTATAGGCTCATGTCCATTTACTAATATAGCACCTGTATCTATATGATAAAATCCCAACATTGCTCTTATTAAAGTAGTTTTACCAGCACCATTTGGTCCCATCATTGCAATTCTATCACCTAGAGTAATTTGCATACTAACATCATCAAGAACTTTTGTTCCTTGAAAAATTTTTGTTACATTTTTTATATCAACTAACATCAGACTAAATCTTTCAATCTAAAATCAAGTTTATATGCATCTGTATGACAAACATCAAAACATCTTCCACATAAAATACAATCACCATTTTTAATGTACTCTTCTGTTTTATCTTTATCTTTTCTTGCTTTATCATATTTTGGTTTTATAAATTCTAAAACATGATCTTCAGGGCAAACTGCGATACATGCTGAACAGTGATCACACTTATCCATATCCCATTTTATTCTTGTAAGTCCAATCCAGCCTACAAAGTTATATGTTGTTCCTACAGGGCATATATACTTACACCATCCTCTTCTCGAAAAAAAGATTTCAAACAATAGTACAACAACAACCCAAATAAGAGCTAAACTCCAACCATAAGATATAAAACGACTTATAATTCCGATAGGGTTAAAAACTTCAAATACCAAATATCCATCAATAAATGCTGCTAATAAAAATATTCCCCAAAATATAAATCTTATGTTAGGATTAAAATTTCTCTCTTTGATTATCTTTTTTGATACAAGCTTAAGATGTATTTTTTCACCAATCTCACTTAACAGACCATAAGGACAAACCCAAGCACAGTATGCTTTACCGCCAACAAAAAAGTAAAACACAATAAGGGTTAAACTACCTATAAGAACATTTATATGCACACTATAATCAGATACAAAAATCTGTAAGGCAGTAAATGGATCTATAAGATGAAATCCTAAAAGTCTAGAACCATTTAGAGTTCCTTCTAATAACTGAACATCTATATAAAATGACAAGAAAAAAGCTAAGTTTAGTACAATTATACTTATCCATCTCCATCCACGCCAAGAGAGCCTAGACTTACCTTTTTTATTTTTACTAAAAAATGTACTAAGAAAGGAAGCATTTACTAGCTCCCTTACTGAACCTTTATATCTATCCATTTTTATCTCTTTTATTTATTAACGGCATCAAGTTTTGACTGAAACTGTCCAATCTCTTCAGAAAGTTCAACTAGTTGTGTATCTTTTAAGTTACCTAACAATCCATACATTACATAATTTTTCTTTTTACCAGATTTAAAATCTTGTAAACTTTGTAAAATTTTCTCTTTTGTTTGTCCTATAAGTTTTGGTCCAATTATACCTTCACCAGCAGAACCATGGCAAGATGAACAATTTTTCTTATAAAGTGGGCTAACTTTAAAAAGCGCAACATTTCCAGCTTTATCTCTTAATGCTTTTAGCTTCTCATCCATCTCATTATTAACTTTTGAAGTATTCTTCTGTGTTGTATTATTTGTTTTAACTACAACATTTTTATTTAGCTTAACTTTTACTTGACTTTTCTCAATCAACTCAGAAATTCTTTGTACTTTATGCACCTCTTTATCTAAGTTATATACATGCACA
>JAMOPZ010000426.1 GCA_027064245.1 Campylobacterales bacterium | reverse complement strand
TTTTAATATAAATTTTACTTTTTTTGTATCTGGTTTAAAAAAATCTCTAAAATCATTTATAGTATTTGACATATATTGTGTTTGTTTTGTTATTTTTTCCATTGAATCAAGTAATGTAGATTCATTAAATATACCATACTCTTTTTGAGCAGCAATACCAGAAGATATAGTACTAATAGCACTTAGAGGTTGCCTCCATTGGTGGGCAATATTACCTATCATCTCTCCCATTGCTGCCATTTTTGATTGTTGATAAAGGATTTTTTCATTATTTTTTTCTTGAGCTATAAGCTTATGTATCTGTTTTTCATAGTAGTTAAATGCATAATAAACAATAATAAAAATTACTCCAAGTAATATAATCTGATTTATTATTGATATTTTTATTATATTTATTTTCCGTTTTTTATCTGCTGTTATATCTAGTGCTATTACTATGTGTCCTACACTTTTTGCTTGAAAATTTAAAAGATCATATAAATATATACTATAATATTTATTATCTTTATAAAAATTTTTATTGGTATTTATATTTATATTATTAAAAAACTTATTATTGGATATAAGATGTGTATGACCATTAATTATAAGTTTTTTTCTATCTTTAATGTTACTTTTACAATTACTTTTATTTAAAGTAATTGTTGATTTGATATAATTTGATACAGATGTTAAGTCTGAGATAAAAATATTTGGATCTATACCATATTCAAGGATACCATAATATTTTTTATTATAAAATATAGGTATATCTATACGATATACTGCAGCATAAACTCCCGTTTCAAAACCATATTTTGCCTTTTTATATTTATTAACATAGTCTATAATTGGTCTTATATTACTTAAATCATCGCCAAATTTATTTGGTTTATGTGCTCTATATATAGATATATTATTTGGTGATATTAAATGTAATGTTTTAGTATATATATTTTCTCTTTTTAATATTTTAAATATAGAATCAAAAGTTTTTTTTATTTTTTTATGATCTTGACTTTTGATAGCTTTTTTTACCATAGGATTTTTCCTAATGATATTCTTTACTCTAGTTGCAAAAAGTTTTCTAAAGAAAATGATTTTTCCATCTATAATTTGTTGAGTTGTTTGAAATGTTTGTTTCTGTTTTAGTTCAATATATTGTTGTTGTCTATTGATATCATAAATAGTAGATATAGACAATACTATAAATACAAAAAACAGTATAATGGTTATTATTTTATTTTTATTCATCTTAATCATATTTTAATTGAATTTTACTTATAATCGTATGAAATAAAGATAATAAAGGCAATTATGATAAAAATAGCATTAATTGGTCAGCCAAATGTTGGAAAAAGTTCGCTTTTTAATAGATTAGCAAGAAAACAAGTAGCAATAGTAAGTGATCTAAGTGGAACCACTAGAGATATAAGAAGAAGAGAGATTGAGATTTTTGGTAGATCTGCTCTTATGTTAGATACAGGTGGGATAAGTAAATCAAAAAGTGAAATTATGGAAGATGGTAGCGAATACGAGATATTTAAACATGTAAAAAGAAAAGCTATCTCTACAGCACAAGAAGCAGATATAATTTTATATATGGTAGATGGTAAAAAACTTCCAGATGATGAAGATAAAACATTATTTTACCAGCTTCAAAATATGGGTAAAAAGATAGCTTTAGTTGTAAATAAAATTGATAATGATAAAGAGTTAGAAAGACTTTGGGATTTTTATGAATTTGGTATAAATGAAGAGGAGATGTTTGGACTTTCTGTTTCTCATAATCGTGGTACTAAAAGACTTTTTGAATGGATCTATGAGCAGCTTCCTCCATCAAAAGCTGAGTTAGAAGAGAATGTAGAAAACAGAAATGATTTTGAAGATTTAACTATAGATAGTAATATAGAAGATAAGCCTCAAGAGGATCCAAATCATATAAAAGTAGCAATTATAGGTAAACCAAATGTTGGTAAAAGTTCTATTTTAAATGCACTTATAGGTGAAGAAAGAAGTGTAGTATCTCCAATAGCAGGAACTACTATAGATCCTGTTGATGAAACTTATGAAGTAGGAGATAAAAAAATTACTTTTATAGACACAGCTGGTCTTAGGCGTCGTGGAAAAATAGAGGGTATTGAAAAATATGCTCTTATGAGAACAAATGATATGTTAGCTCAAGCAAATATAGCACTTATTGTTTTAGACGCTTCACAACCAATAAGTGATCAAGATGAAAAGATATCAGGACTTGTAGATAACTTTAATCTAGGGACAATAATTATCCTAAATAAATGGGATGAAAAGATGGATACTTATGAAAAATTAGTAGATGAGATAAGATTTAGATTTAAGTTTTTATATTATGCTTCAATAGTTGCAGTTAGTGCAAAAACAGGAAGAAATATACCAAAATTACAAGATAAACTTTTACATATTTATGATAATTATATGAAAAGAATACCAACTTCATTGTTAAATAAAACTATAGAAAAAGCACTTCAAAGACACTCTCTTCCAAGTCCAGCTGGAAATCGTCTAAGAATTTATTTTGCAACACAGTTTGATACAAATCCACCTACAATTGCTGTTATTATGAATAAACCTAAATTATTACATTTTTCATATAAAAGATATTTAATAAATATTTTAAGAGAGTATATAGATTTTGAAGGGGTTCCTATAAGAATTGTAGCAAGAGGAAGAGGGGAGCGAAGTGCAGAACAAGAGCAATTTGAAGCTACATATCAAGAGCTTAAACTTCCTAGTGAATTTAATATTGGAGCATATAAAGAGGAAGATGACGATATTGAATAATTTCTTAAATATAACTATTAAAAATAATTATCGATTAAAGAATTAATCTTTTTTAAGATACAATTCTTTTAACAAAATTTAAATAAAAAAGGAAATTTTATGCCAAAAATAAATAAATATACAGATATAAGCGAAGTTGAAAGAGAAGCAAAAAAAGATCTTATAGATAGACACTCTCCATTTATAAGTTGTGCCAATACTGCAAAGCAGGGGGAACCATTTGAAGTAACAGTAAAAATGGGAAATGAATATACTCATCCTGATGATTTTGATCATTATATTGAGTCAATTACACTTTTTAATGGTGAAACAAAACTAGCTCAAGTTACATATATACCAGGTGCCCTAGGAAATATAAAAGCTCATAATACTACAACTTTTACTATTATTCCTCAAGGTAAAAAATTAAACTTAATAGCTCATGGCTATTGTACAAAACATGGTATTTGGGAAGGAACTCCTGTAGAAGTTGTTGTATCGTAACGGATATTATATTTTACAATAAAGTATAGCGTAATTATTTGACACTTAAAGAAACTTTAAAGTAATGTGGATATAATTCGCTTCATAAATTTTCAAAGGATTTGCAGAATGTACGCAATTATCAAAACAGGTGGAAAACAATATAAAGTATCTCAAGATGATATATTAAATATTGATTTATTAAATAAAGCACCAAAGGATACTATTGAATTTACAGATATTATAGCTGTAAACGATGGTGAAGCATTAAAAACTGGTGAAGCAGTATCAAATGCTAAGGTAACAGCAGAAGTTATCGTTGAAGGTAGAGATAAAAAAGTTATTATCTACAAAAAACGAAGAAGAAAAGATAGTAAATTAAAAAGAGGTTTCAGAAGAAATTTCACTAAAGTTAAAATTACTAATATAGCAGTATAAGGGGTAAAATATGGCTCATAAGAAAGGTCAGGGAAGTACTAATAATAATAGAGATTCAGCTGGTAGAAGACTAGGTGTTAAAAAATTTGGTGGTGAAACTGTAGTTGCAGGAAATATTATTTTAAGACAAAGAGGTACAAAAGTACATGTTGGAAATAATGTTGGAATCGGAAAAGATCATACTATCTATTCTTTAATTGATGGTGTTGTAAAGTTTGAACAAAAAGATAAAAAAAGAAAGAAAGTTTCTGTTTACGCATCGTAAGTTACGATATATGGTGTGTTAAAAAAGGCATTAAAGTTTTTTAACTTTAGTGCCTTTTTTTATGTATAAAATAGAAAGAATAGGGAAAAAATATGTTTGTAGATAGTGCCAGTTTTAAAATAAAATCAGGTAAAGGTGGAGCAGGGTGTGTATCTTTTAGAACTGAAAAGTTTGTTACAAAAGGTGGACCAGATGGTGGAGATGGTGGAAAAGGTGGAGATATATATTTTGAAGTAGATACTAATACCGATACTTTATCATTTTATAAAGGAAAACATAACTTCAAGGCTCAAAATGGAATACCAGGAATGGGTAGTAGAAAAACTGGAAAAAATGGTGAAAGTTTAACACTAAAAGTTCCACCAGGTACTCAAATAATAGATGAAGATACAGATGAAGTGCTTTATGATTTAGTAGAGGATAAGAAAGTTATTAGATTTATAGAAGGTGGAAAAGGTGGTCTTGGAAATTATCATTTTAAAAATTCAAGAAACCAAACTCCAACTTTTGCACAACCTGGACTCCTAGGTGAAGAGAGAAATATAAGACTTGAACTGAAATTAATAGCAGATGTAGGGTTAGTTGGTTATCCAAATGTAGGAAAATCTACTTTAATTTCAACAATTTCAAATGCAAAACCTCAAATAGCAAATTATGAATTTACTACTTTAACACCAAAATTAGGTGTAGTAGATGTAAATGAATATAGCTCTTTTGTAGCAGCAGATATTCCAGGTATTATAGATGGTGCAGCAGATGGAAAAGGGCTTGGAATTGAATTTTTAAAACATATTCAAAGGACAAAAACACTTCTTTATATGATAGATATGTCACATTATAAAGAACCAATAGATCAATATAATATCTTAAAACAAGAGGTACAAAAATTTTCAAATGAGTTGTATGAAAGAAAATTTGCAATAGCATTAACAAAAATTGATACTTTAGATGAAGAAGAGTTAGAAACTAAAATAAAAGAGTTTATTGTAAATTTAAAACTTGATTTATCAAAAGAGAATAGATTTGGATTTCAAATAGATAAAAGATATTTTATACAAGATTTAACATATAAAGAGTATGATGAATCAAAACCATATTTTATATTGCCTATCTCATCAGCAACTCATATTAATACAAAGGCTATAAAATTTGCACTATATGATTTAATAGGATTAAAATAGATGAAACGAATTGTTTTAAAAGTAGGTAGTGCAGTTTTAACACAAAATGGAAAAATAGCACATAGAAGACTAGATAATTTAGTGGAATTTATCGCAAGATTAAAACAAACATACGAAGTGATACTTGTAAGTTCAGGTGCAGTAGCAGCTGGGTATACACTTATAAACTTAGATAAAAATATTGTCCAAAATAAACAAGCATTAGCTTCTGTTGGGCAACCACTTTTAATGGCGACTTATAAACGAGAGTTTAATAAATATGATATTATCTCATCTCAAGTATTACTAGAAGCCACTATTTTTCGAAATAAAAAAAAATTAAAACATGCTAAAACTGCAATAGAAACACTTCTTAAAAACAATATAGTTCCAATTATCAATGAAAATGATGTAACAGTAATAGATGAATTGGTTTTTGGGGATAATGATCAATTAGCTGCTTATGTTGCACATCATTTTGATGCTTCTTTGCTTGTAATTTTAACAGATATAGATGGATATTATGATGATGATCCACATATTAATAAAAATGCAAAATTACAAAAAGAGGTTACTTTTATATCTGATAGTGAATTAGAAGCTGGGCAAACTGCAAATAATATATTTGCAACAGGTGGTATAGTAACAAAACTAAAAGCTGCTAATTTTTTGATGCAAAACAATAAAAATATGTTTTTAGCAAGTGGATTTGATCTTAATGTTATAGAAAAATATTTAATAGAAAAAAAACAAATAGGTGGAACACTATTTGTAGGAGTTAAAAATGGATAAAAAGAAAAAAATAATTTTTATGGGAACACCCTCTTATGCTACTGTTATATTTGAAAAACTTTTAGAAAATGATTATAAGATTGTAGCTTTATTTACTCAGCCAGATAAACCTGTAGGTAGAAAACAAATCTTAACACCACCGCATATAAAAGAGTTTTGTTTAGAATGTGGATTGAGTCTTCCTATATATCAGCCAAATTCGTTAAAAAGTGTAGAGTCTGTTGATATTATTAAAAAAATTGATCCAGATATTATAATAGTTGCAGCCTATGGGCAGATATTACCAAAAGAGATTTTAGATATTGCTCCTTGTATAAATTTACATGCTTCCCTTTTACCAAAATACAGAGGTGCTAGTCCTATTCAAGAGGCTATTTTAAATGATGATAATTATACAGGAGTTACATCAATGCTTATGGATGTAGGACTTGATAGTGGAGATATATTAGGGTGGAAATATTGTAAAATAGAGCAAGATATTACTGTTGATATACTTTTTGATAAACTTGCTAATCTTGCTGCATTACTTACTCTTGAAACTTTAGAAAATTTTGAAAATATTAAACCTAAAAAACAAAATAAAGCATTGGTATCACATTGTTCTAAGATAGTTAAAAATGATGGTATAATTGAATTTAACGATGCAAAAGAGATATATCAAAAATATAAAGCATATAAATTTTGGCCAGGTATTGCATTGTTATCAGGGTTAAAAATAAAAGAGTGTAAAATAAAAGAGATAGAATCTGTAAATAAAAAAGGTGAAATTTTAGATATTACAACCGATACTGTTGTTGTAGGATGTACAAAAGGATCTTTAGTATTATCTATGCTTCAGCCGCCATCTAAAAAATCGATGAAAGCAGTTGATTATTTAAGAGGTAGTAGATTGGGTATTCAAGATATAATAAATTAAATATATTTAATAAGTTTTTAAGGATTGTTTCTGTATAATTTCATCAGTTTTTAAGAGGGTTCATAGCTCAGATGGTTAGAGCACTCGGCTCATAACCGAGTGGTCCTAGGTTCGACTCCTAGTGAACCCACCACTCTTTTAAAAACTTTGCGGGTGTAGCTCAGTTGGCTAGAGCCTCTGCCTTCCAAGCAGATTGTCGCGCGTTCGAGTCGCGTCACCCGCTCCATTTTGTTTTTTGCTTCCATAGCTCAGCTGGATAGAGCAACGCCCTTCTAAGGCGTAGGTCGTACGTTCGAATCGTACTGGGAGTACCATAAAAAGCCTTGTTTAAAGTAGTTTATGACTATTTAAACAAGGCTTTTTTTATGTTTATTTAGCT
>JAMOPZ010000425.1 GCA_027064245.1 Campylobacterales bacterium | reverse complement strand
TGCACTCATGATGACTCTTGGTTTTGCATCTTCAATACGAGTTGCCAGTTCATGCGCAGCAAATCCTCCAAAAACAACAGAGTGAATAGCCCCAATCCTAGCACATGCAAGCATAGCTATAACTGCCTCAGGTATCATAGGCATATAGATAACTACTCTATCACCTTTTACAACACCTTTATTTACAAGCATACCAGCTGTTTTTGCTACACGGTCACGAAGTTCTCTATAAGTATAAGTTTTTTTAGTATCTGTTACGGGAGAATCATATATGAGTGCAGCTTGCTCACCTCGTCCATGGTCTACATGTAAATCTAAAGCATTGTAACAGGTATTCATACAACCCCCAACAAACCAGCGATAGTGTCCATCTACAACATCTAAAACCTTGTCCCATTGATGATACCAATGTACTTTTGTTGCTGCCTCTGCCCAAAACTTTTCAGGGTCCTTGATAGACTCTGCATAAACTTTATTATATATTGCGCTCATGTAATTTCCTTTTAAATTTACTGCATTGAAGCTAAGGCTTACGCCTAGATTATTCTTACATGTAGTATACAATTTGACGAGAAAACTTGGTGGTACAAAAGTGATATTTTAGTTACAGTTTTTATACAATTTGTTTTTTTTGTACAATTCTTGTACAATTAGACTATGAGAAATATAAAAACAGTAGATAAAATCATAGAAATATACAAACGTTCGGAACTAAGCATATCAAAGTTTGCAGCTATCATTGGAAAAGATAGAAGAACTGTGACATCATGGATAGATAGAGTTGTTGATAAAGACCCAAATGACGCTGTTTTGGAAAAAATATCTTCTTTTTTTAGATATCCTAGTGCTATTTGGGATAAAGAGTGTAAAAATAGTGATTTTTTAGAGTTGATTTCTAAAGTCCCCAAAGAGGAAGTAAAGATTATAGATGAGGGTTATCTTGGTGGATTAAAATATATTTTGGAACATGAAGATAAAGAACGTTTTGTGATTCATGCTCAATTTCCTGGTCCTATGTACCGTGATACCACTGTTCCTAGAGTATATAGAACAAAAAGTAGCTCAGAAATAGAGAGTTTTAAAAAAGAACGAACTACAAGAATGCTCTCATACTCTTTTGAGACTACAGAGTGGTATAGTATAAAGTCTTTGTTGAGTTTTTGTTTTTCTGAGATAGGTAATTTTTATACTAAGGAGCAGAAACTACAGATTCTTGATTTGATGATAGATAATTTTCATCAAAATTTTAATAAACGTTTATATCTTTTTGATTCACACTCAAGAAAGATTTATGGGTTAGATACAACATATACATCTATAAATATTAAAAATGGTGTTATGTTTTTTAAAGCTCCGTTAGAATCAGTTTTTATAGAAGTAAGAAACAAAAAACTTATAGAGAGAATTCATAAACATTTTACATTTGGAAGTGAAGCTCCAACACATGTAAATCCAAATGATGCGACTATGATTTTAAAAATTTTAAAAAATTCAGTCGAATTTGAACTTGGATTATTAGGTGCTTATGAAGAGATTAATCGTAAAACACTTTATGCAGGTTTGTTTAAAAATAACATAAGTCTCTCTTTACAAGAGAAACTTTCATCTCTAAAAGATGGACAAAAAATAAATTAGGAATATTATGACAGTATTAACAAAGAAATTTGCATTTTATGGAGCTATATTTATGGCTTTTGCCGTAGGGCTTGGTGCATTTGGTGCACATGGACTAAAAAATATAGTAACTAAAGAGATGTTAGTTATTTTTCATACAGGTGTTGAGTATCAGTTTTATCATGCACTAGGACTATTTTGTGTTGCTTTTATAGCTCATTTTAGTGAATCAAAACAGATAAAAATTGCTGGATATAGTATGGTATTTGGTATATTGATTTTTTCTGGTAGTCTTTATGCTATGACGTTTACTGGGATTACATTGCTAGGAGCTATTACACCTATAGGTGGAGTAGCATTTATCTTATCTTGGGTATTGTTAGCACTTACTATAAAGAACATTTAAGGCAATCGTAGTGATGTTATTTTTTGGTATTATCATTATTGAAAATTCTAAATGGGGTTTCTAATGTCCTTTTTATAATACCTAAAGGTGACAGTGCTGTATCTTGAATAACATTAGTTGTTATTATTGGGTTTTCAGTAGTTCCTTTTATTTTTACTTGTGTGTACATTTTTCCATCTTTTCCTAGAAAAATATAATTCATTATAGGAATATTGTTAACTATTGAGCTTAGGTTTTTAAAAACACTTATTTGGAGATTTATATTTAATTCATCAGTTTTTAAATTCATAGTTCCAGAACCAGTTATATCAGCACTTTTACCATCTATATTTAACTCATCAATAGTAAGTATATCATCAACTCTTGTGAAGTTAAAAAAAGCATCTATTATTTCATATCCATCTTCATTAAAACCAGGGTTTTTTAATGTAATAAGAGAAGGTATGGTATGTATAAATGCCATTAGGTTGTTGTAAAATGACATTCCTTTTATAGTTGTATTATTTAACATAAAGGTTCCATTAAAATTTCTACTATTATTTCCATCTATATGAAGAGCAAAAGAACCATTTTCAAATATTTTTTTGTCTAAAATAGTATTTACAAACATATCTGTGAGATTTTCACTACTTAAATATAGAGTGTTTTTTGTTTTTTCAATAAGAATAGTTTGTTCAAATAGATTACTATTAAATGACATATTATTTTCATTTAATTTATATGTAAAGTATGTGCTAGGAATTTTAATAGAGGTATTTATATCTATTATATTTGAGTTTATCCCAATAACAGTTACTTTACCTATATCAATGTTTTTATCATCTTTTGATGAATCAAATATGATATCTGTATCTCTTATAACAAATTGAATTCCATTTTTTTTAGTTAATTGTAATTTTTTATCTTTAGAAATAACTTCTAAATTTTTGTTATTGGTAGTAATATTTAGTTCTAGTTTATCTATCTTTTTACCATATCTTTCTAGAGGTAGATTCAAATTTTTTAGGTTTGTTTTTATTTTATAGTCTATAAAATTTTCTGTTTCTAGTTTAAGTTCACCATCTTTTATATCAAAATCTTTCATAAGTTTAGAATATGGATATATAAGGCTTAAATCATCTATAGTTACTTTATTGTTTTTTGATAAAAATTCTAAATTGGTTTTAAACTTATCTAAGTATATAGATGTTCCATTGTTTTGTATATGCATTGTTGCTGTTGTATTAAAATCATTTACATGTAGAAGATTTATCGTGTCAAAGTTTATATGTAATGAATTGATGATATTTTTACTATTATATATGCCATTTGTTAAATTAAGATCACCAGATGTATATATATCAAATAAAGTGTCATATTTTAAATTTACATTTTCTAAATAAACCATACCATTATCTAGTTTTATGAATCCATTTTTAGAATATATTGGTAAACCATTTAATCTTATGTTTGCATCATTTATTTTAAAAAAGCCACTATAGCTTTTTACACCAAATGGTAAAAATTTTATATCTATTTTAACATTTGCTTCAGTTTTTCCAGAGGTTTGAGTAATAGGTACTTTTATATTAAAAGCATGCAGAATAGCGTGGATTGAGTCATCTAAAATGGTATTAGCATCTATTTCTATTACTATACCAGCTCCCTTAGTCATAAGGTGGTAAATATATACTTTTGTATTAGTTACATCTTTACCTTGATATTCTGCTTTTTTTACATCAAAAATTAATTCATCATTTTCAAGTATAACATCAAGCTCATTTACGAGTGCATTAGGAGCATTTTTATCAAACTTTATAATAGCATTTTTTCCAGTTGCTTTAGCCTTCATAAGTTTTGGATAAAAATCAAATGTATCTAAGTTAAATTTACCTTCTAAAAAATGAAGTTGATATTCATCAGCTACAATTTTTTTATATATCCAAGCACTTATTAGAGGTTCCATATTGGTTTTTTTTGATAAAAAATCCATAAAAGGTTTTAGTGTTTTAAACTTTTTTGTATTGAGGCGATAGTATAAAATGTGATTATCAATTTTTAAATCTACTTGACCATCTATATTAAAAGTTGAAAAATTACCTTTAAAATCTAAAAGTTCTTTTTTTAAGTTTACTATTAGTTCACCACTTAACTCTATTTTTAAATCTTTTAAAATCATTTGATTTATTTTGAATTTTATATCATCATCTTTTGATACTATTTTAGAATCAATAGTTAAAAAATCACTATCTGCAAAAAATATTTCGTTTTTATATAGAAAATGCAAGGTTTTATTATCATAAATAATATTTTGTATAGAAACTGATTTAAAAAGAGCATATAATATAGGAAGCTTATCTATTAAAGATTTTATTTCACTTAGTGACGTATTATTATCATTTTTTATATCTAACTCTAATGTATCCATGCTCACAATAAGTTTTTTATCTAACTTTATGTACAATTGTGAAATTTTAATTTTTGGAAGTACAAGGTTTTCTATATTGATTCCATTTGTTAAAATAACAAAAAGAAAGATGATGAAAAGAAATATGACTAAAAAAAATCTCCAAATATTTTTCATAGTATGTGATGTTGCGTTTATTATCATGTACTCTCTTATTTTTCACTTATCAAGGCCTATGAATACGACAAAGGTTACTTATATCCCACAAGGCTCAATTGGGCAGATTATATCATATTTAGAACAAAAAAAGTTCTATTTATCTCCAAGTGTTGATAAATATCTTCTTTATTTTATAGGACAACCACAGTCTGGATGGATTGATATAGGTGAGAGAAGACTTAGTAGAGGTGATTTTTTATATAAATTATCAAATTCAAAAGCAGCTATGAATGAGATAAAGCTAATACCAGGTGAAACAATTGATGTTTTTTTATATCAAATTTCACAAAAATATAAACTTTCATATAAAAAACTAATGCAATACTATTTAAAGTATAGTCCGATTAGAGATGGACTTATTGTTCCAGAAACATATCATATACCTATAGGTATTGGAGAGAGGCATTTAGTTTTATATCTTATAAACTATGCTTGGAAGAAGCATAAAGAAACTTCAATGAAAATTTTTGGAGAGTTTGATAAAAATAGTTGGTACAGATATCTTACTATTGCTTCAATAATTCAAAAAGAGGCTGCAAATAAAGAAGAGATGCCGTTAGTATCATCAGTTATCTATAATCGCCTAAAAAAAGGTATGAAACTCCAGATGGATGGTACGCTAAATTATGGAAAATTTTCTCATATAAAAGTTACGTCAAAAAGAATAAAAGAAGATAAAAGTAAATATAATACTTATATAAACAGAGGTTTGCCTGTATATCCTGTAAGTAGTGTTTCTAATGAAGCTATATTTGCAGCAATATTTCCTAAAAAAACAAGTTATCTCTATTTTGTTAAATCCAAAAAAGGAAAGCATGCTTTTTCAAAAACTTATAAAGAACATATGGTAAATATAAAAAGAAAATAAAAAAGTAGCTAATAGTAATACATTTTTATTTTAGATGAAGTGCTTTTTCTACACATTAGAAAATATTTAAAAATAATATATTGATTTAAAAGAGATATAAGAATTTAATTAATAAAGTGATAATATAATAAATCATAAACTCAAATTGTTAAATAGTAGTTCTATTTTATAATTTAGAGTAAATTTAAGGAGACTTAATGGCATCAGTATCAAAAATAGTATATACAAAAGTTGATGAGGCACCTGCACTTGCAACTTACTCTTTTTTGCCTATCGTAAAGGCATTTACAAAAAGTAGTAAAATAGAGATGGTTGTTAAAGATATCTCTTTGGCCGGTAGAGTAATTGCAAACTTTCCAGAAAATTTAACAGATGAGCAGAAAATAAATGATGATTTGGCAGAGCTTGGGGCTTTAACGCAAGATCCTACAGCAAATATAGTAAAACTACCAAATGTTTCTGCTTCAATACCTCAGTTAAAAGCTGTTATAGCAGAGCTTAAAGATAAAGGTTATGATATACCATCTTATGAAGATGCAACCGATAGGTATGCAAAGATACTTGGAAGTGCTGTAAATCCAGTTCTAAGAGAAGGAAATTCTGATCGTCGTGCTCCAAGTGCAGTAAAAAATTATGCAAAAAACAATCCTCACCGTATGGGTAAATGGGAAAAAGAATCAAAAACAGATGTAATCCATATGAATAGTGACGATTTTTATGGTGCTGAGGTTTCAAAAACTTTTAAAAATGAAGATAATCTAAAGATTGTTTTTGTAGATGCTGATGGAAATGAAAAAGTATTGAAAGATTCATTACCAATTGAAAACGCTGAAGTGATAGATGCCACTCGTATGAAAGCAAAATCTTTACAAGAATTTTATCAAAACTCGATAGATGAAGCAAAAAGAAGAGATATTCTTCTTTCATTGCATCTAAAAGCAACAATGATGAAAGTAAGTGACCCAATAATGTTTGGTTTCGCTGTAAAAGTATTTTTTAAAGATCTTATAGAAAAACATGGTGAATTTTTTAAAGAAATTGGTGTTAATTTCAATAATGGTTTAGGCGATTTATATACTAAATTAGAATCAGTAGACAAAGTTAAAAAAGAAGAAATACAAAAAGATATTGAGGCAGTTTATGCTTCACAGCCTAGAGTTGCAATGGTTAATTCAGATAAAGGTATTACAAATCTTCATGTTCCTAGTGATGTTATTATTGATGCTTCAATGCCGGCAATGATAAAAGGTGGTGGTAAGATGTGGAACAAAGAAAATAAGGAAGAAGATACACTCGCTATGATTCCTGACCGATGTTATGCTACAACTTATCAAGCAATGATAGATGATTGTAAAGAAAATGGTGCTTTGGACCCAACTACTATAGGAACTGTACCAAATGTAGGGCTTATGGCTAAAAAGGCTGAAGAGTATGGTTCACATGACAAGACTTTTCAAGCTCAAGGTAAAGGTTTCATAAAAGTTTTTGATAAATCTGGTAATGAAGTATTTAGTTTTGACGTAGAAGAGGGTGATATCTTTAGAATGTGTCAAGCAAAAGATGCTCCTATTCAAGACTGGGTAAAACTTGCAGTAACTCGTGCAAGACTTTCAAATACTCCTGCAATCTTCTGGTTAGATAAAGATAGAGCTCATGATGCACAAATGATTGAAAAAGTAGAAATGTATTTAAAAGACCATGATACATCAGGACTTGATATATC